>JAICHN010000326.1 GCA_025924845.1 Chloroflexota bacterium
CAGGGCGGCGGCGTCACCGAGAGCCTGCTCCAGTGCCTGGGCATCCCGTACCGCTTCCTGGAACACCCCGAGCATGTCGCGGCACGCATTCACAAGGCGCTGGCTCTGGCCGAGTCCGCGCTCAAACCGGTGGCGCTGCTGCTCTGCCGCGATCTGATGTGGGAGGAGTGATGCTGCGCATTGAGGCCCTTCAGGCCGTCTATCCACGCCTGGAACAGTGTGTGGTGGTCACGATCATGGGCGCGGTATCGGCCGAATTGCAATCGCTCGGGCATCGGTCAAACTTCTTCTATTTGCAGCACGCCATGGGACTGGCGTCCTCGATGGGACTGGGCATCGCCCTGGCCAGGCCCGAGCTCCAGGTGGCGGTATTGGACGGCGACGGCTCGGTGCTGATGAACCTGGGCGGCCTGACCACGCTGGCCCGCTATCAGCCGCGGAACCTGGTGCATGTGGTGTTCGACAACGAAAGCTTGCTGTCGGTCGGCGGCTTCCCCACCGCGACCTCGACGGGCAGCGATCTGGCGGGGATAGCGAGCGCGGCGGGTGTACCGCGAGTTGCCTTGACCACGGATATCGAACAGTTCACTGCCGCATTCGACGAGGCGTTGGCGACCGATCAGTTGACCACCCTGGTCGCCAAAGTAGAGGCGCGCGGCCCGGCCGTCTTCCTGACCGATCTGCCGCTGCTGGAGAACCGCTTTCAATTTCAGCGCTACCTGAAAGAGGCAAAAGGGCCCGAAAGGAGCGAACGATGACCGATTCGCCGGCGCGGCTACTCGAGGATCTGGCAACGGGACGGCTGATCGTGGTAGACCTCTCCCAACCGCTCGGACCGGAAACGCAGGTGATCGACCTGCCCCCCATGTTCGCCGCCTCTCCCGGTTGCACCATTTCCGAGATCTCGCGTTACGACGAGCGCGGGCCGGGCTGGTACTGGAACACGCTACATTTAGGCGAGCACACCGGCACCCACTTCGATGCGCCGGTCCACTGGGTCACGGGGAAGGATCTGCCGGAAAACACCTGCGATACCATTCCGCCCCAACGCTTCATCGGCCCCGCCTGCGTGATCGATGTCACGGCAGAGTCCGCCGCCGACCCCGATTTCCTGCTCATGCCGGCGCACGTCACGGCCTGGGAGGAGCGCCATGGGCGCATTCCCGCCGGCGCCTGGGTGCTGTTGCGCACCGGTTGGAGTACGCGGCAGGGCGACGCGTTCTTCAATGCCGATGCCGAGGGTCCGCATACACCCGGTTTCCATAAGTCGGCCTCCGAATTGCTGGCAAGGCAGCGTGATATTCTGGGGGTGGGCGTGGAGACGGTGGGGACCGATGCGGGCCAGGCGGGACGGTTCGATCCCCCGTTCCCCAATCATGCCACGATGCATGGAGCGGGGAAGTTCGGCTTGACGAGCCTATGTAACCTGGACAAACTGCCGCCGACCGGGGCGATCCTGATCGCGGCGCCGTTGAAGATCGTGGACGGCAGCGGCAGTCCGGTGCGCGTGCTGGCCATCACCACTACATGATCCCGGAGCAGTTTCGGGCGCGCTTCCCAATCCTGGCGCACAAGATTCACCTTGCCAATTGCTCGCAGGCGCCGCTGTCGATCGACGTCCGGCAGGCCCTTGAGCGCTATCAGCAATCGCTGATCGAAGAGGGCATGGCCTGGGAGATCTGGATGGGCGAGGTGCAGGCGGCGCGCGCCGAATTCGCGCACCTGATCGGGGCCGAGCCGGAAGACATAGCGGTGCTCAGTTGCGTCTCCGATTGCATTTCAGCCATCGCGGGTTGCCTCCCCATCCAGGGGCGTCGCCAGGTAGTGACCACGGTCGACGAGTTTCCCACCGTGGGACATGGCTGGCTTGCCGCGGCGGAGCATGGCCGGGCCGAAGTGCGCTTCGCGCGATCCGCCGACGATTTCTACCCGCCCGAACTGATCGAGCCGCATCTGGGGAAGGATACCGCGCTGCTCAGCGTCCATCTGGTCTCTTATAATCATGCCGCTCGTCAGGACGTGAGGTCCCTGGCCCGCCTGGCCCATGCGTACGGCGCCTCCATTCTGGTCGATGCCTATCAGGCCCTGGGCACGCTGTCCTTCGACGTGCGGCAGGCCGAGGTTGATATCCTGGTCTGCGGCAACCTCAAGTATCTGCTGGGCTTGCCGGGGATCGCCTTCATGTATGTAAGGCCCGGCTTGAGCGATGAATTGCATCCGGCCGCCACCGGCTGGTTTGGGCGGGTCAATCCGTTCAACTTCGACCCCACGCACCTGGATTTCGCGCCTGGAGCACGCCGCTTCGATATGGGGACGCCGCCCATCGCCGCCGCCTATGCCGCGTTGGCGGGCATGCGCCTCATCCGCGAGGCAGGGGTGGACGCGATCGAGCGCCATGTCCGGGAGATCTCCCGGCAGGTAATCGCGGACGCCCTGGAGCGAGGCTTTACGCCGGCGAGCCCGCTTGATGTAACCAGGAAAGGCGCCTCGACCGCGTTGCGATTCGGGGAGCGGAGCGCGGACCTGGAACAGCGGTTGAAGGGGCGCGGCATCATAGTCAGCGCGCGGGGCGATGTGGTGCGCATCGCGCCCCATCTGTTCAGCACCACGGCCGACATCACCGCCGCTCTGGATGGTCTGGCGGAGGAAGCGGCGTAGGCCATCCTATACAGTTAAGTGCCCACGTGCGACTCTGAAAGTATTCACCACGTGATACGACCGAACCAAGGAGACACCAGGATGGATAAGCAGCATACCGACATTCATATCCCCTATCCCGACGCCGCGGAACGGCATCTGCTGATTCGGGTGGGAGCGTGCCGGCTCCGTATAGCACGGGGCGGCAACGACGCCTGGGTAAGCGGCACCTATGACGACCCGACGGGAACCGTGGCATGCCGCACCACCGTGGACGGCGGATCGGCCCGGATCACTCAGGAGCCGCGCATACCGACGTTGTCGGGCATTGGGCGCGGCGTGCCGACCTTCGACCTAGCGCTCGGTACGGCACGGCCCTTCGCGCTGACCATTGAGACGGGCGCCAGCGAGACCACTTTTGAGGTGGGTGGGGTGCCGCTTACCCGTCTCTCCGTCAAGCTGGGCGCGGGCAAGGCCGTGATGCGCTTTCTTGAACCGAATCCGGAGGCGATGACCGTTCTGGATATCGACGCGGGTGCGGGCAGCATTGAGCTGCGAAACCTGGCCAACGCGAACTTTGCCGATTTGACGGTGGATGGCGGGGCCGCCGCCTTCACCTGCGACTTCGGGGGCAGCTTGCGGCGCGACGCCGCCGCGCGTATCTCGACCGGGGTGTCCACCGTAGAGCTTCTGGTGCCCCGTACGACTGCCGCGCGCATTGTCACGGATACCATGCTGGGTCATGTGGATGTGGCCGATGGGTTCAAGACCAAGGAAGGCGGTTATTGGACTGACGCCGCGGCGGCGGGTGGTACGCCGGTGCTGTCCATTCGCGCCGCCGTGGCACTCGGCGCGCTGAGTCTGCGATCGACCTGAGCACACATTACATGAACGTCGTCCTGATCATTTCAGACAGTTTACGTGTCGATCACGTGGGCTGCTACGATCAGGGGCGTATCCATACGCCCTATCTCGATCACTTCGCGCGGGATGCCGTGCGCTTCGATCGAGCCTATTGCGGCTCCTTCCCCACCGTGCCCTGCCGCAACGACATCATGACCGGACGTTGGACATTCACCTACAAACCATGGTCGCCGCTGGGCGATGATGAGGTCGTGCTGTCCGAGACGCTGAATGGCGCGGGATACCTGACGGCGCTCTTCGCGGACACGCCGCACCCGTTTGCCCCCGGCTTCAACTATCAGCGCGGCTTTCAGGCATGGGAACTGATTCGCGGCCAGGAGCATGACGCCTGGAAGACGGCGCCCGCGGCGGTCACCCTGCCCTGCGCGGCGGACAAGCTTCGGGGCGGCGCCGAAGGATCCACGCTCAAATACCTGCGGAACGTGGCCCGGCGCGGGAGCGAAGTTGATTACTTTCCGGCCCGTACCATGCGCGCGGCGGCACAGTGGCTCGAAGAGAACCACGACCGGCCGTTCTTTCTCTACATCGATACCTTTGACCCCCATGAACCGTGGGATCCACCAGCGCATTATCTGGCTCGTTATGAGCCGGAGGGCTATCAGGGGGAGGAGGTCATTTACCCGCGCTACGACCGCTGGGCCACATTTATGACGGAGGCCGAATTGGCACACTGCCGCAACCTCTACGCGGGAGAGGTGAGCCTGGTGGACCGCTGGATCGGGTACCTCCTTGCTGCCGTGGATGCCCTGGGCTTACGCGACGATACAACAGTGATCATCACGTCCGATCATGGCTTCTATCTGGGTGAGCACGGCTACATCGGCAAGAGCCTCATCCGCGGCGAGCATTATGAGTCGTTGCCGCTCTATCCCGAGGTAGCCCACGTGCCTTTACTGATCCGGCTGCCCGGCGTTGCCGGCACGGTGAATGCCCAGGCGTTTGCCCAACCGGTGGATCTCATGCCGACGGTGCTGGATCTGCTTGGCGTACCGATACCCGGCACGGTACAGGGCGCCTCGCTGGTTCCGGCTTGCCGAGGTGAGGAACACGCGCGGTCGTTCGCGGTCTCCGCGCCAACCGTATCCGGGCCGGCAATTACCGTGCCACATCCGACGAACCGCGTGACCTTGACGACGGAGGAATGGACGCTGATCGTCGGCGCCTAGGCCGGGCCGCTGCAAGCAGAGGAAGCAACCACCATGGTGGACAGCCTAACCCGTCGGATCATCATCCTGGAAGGGCCTATCGAGCCGGAGCTGTATTATCTGCCCTCCGACCCCGGTTGCACCCACAACGTGCTCGCCGGCCACCGAGACACGGCGCGGCGGTTGCAGGCCACCCTGGTCGACTTCCTACGCGAGGTGGGTATGAGCGCGGATCATGTAGCATACTTCGCGACCGTACCAGCGGAGATGCGGGACTGAGGGACAAACCTACCCCGGTAGAAGCGCGCGGTCCAGAGCCTCCCCGATACTGGTAATGGGAGTCAGCGTAACATCATTAAGGATATAGGCCGGCAGGGCTTGGGCCTCCTCCAGATTGTCAAGGGGCAGCAAGACTTCCTTGACGCCGGCATCGTAAGCGGCGCGCACCTTCTGCTGAATGCCGCCGACCGGCAGGATTTTGCCCATGATGGTTATCTCGCCGGTGAGAGCCATGCCGCCGCGAACCTGTCGGCCGGTCAGCGCCGACACGATGCCCGTGACAATGGTGACACCGGCGGAAGGACCCTCCTTCGGAAAGCCCATGAACGTAGCCAGCACCGCCACGTCATATTGCTCACGCCAGTCAGCATTTATGCCGAGTCCGCCGGCATGCGCCTTGATGTATTGCGCCGCCGCCTCGATGCTCTCCCGCATCACGCGTTGGATCGAGCCGAGCGGCACGATACGGCCATTGCCTTTGGTCGCCTGCATCTCGAACGAGAGAATAACCCCGTGATCGTCCACCACAGCCAGTCCAATTACTTCGCCTACCGCCGGCTCCTGACGTGCCGGCACATGCTGCACGCGACCACCCTCACGCAGGACGGGCTTCAGCACCTGGCCGGAAGATGTAAGGCGCGCACCCAGAACTACGCGTTCATATTCGCCGGGCGCCATCAGGTGCAGTTGATCGCGGACTCGCTGACGAAGCTCGCAGGCAAGCTCCAGGACCTCGCCGAGCGCCTCGTCGCTGATCGCGCCGGCTGGATAGAGCAATTTAAGTAGGCCGGAGGTGGTCTTAAGGATCGCTCGTTCGTCGCGCCCGGAAAGACCGCGCTCGGTCCTGCCGGCGTCTATGAGCTCGAAGCGGGGACGGACCGAGCCCAGGCGATCGAGTCTACGAAGCTCGTGCTTGATCTCGCATAAATTATCGGCGATGAATCCATAGTCGCGACCATAGCTGTTCG
>JAICHN010000327.1 GCA_025924845.1 Chloroflexota bacterium
CAGCTCGCCGGCGCGACAAACGGCGGCGAGCAGGCCGATCCGGCGCGTCTCCACGAGCGATTAGGCGATCTGCGCTTACTGGAAGGAGAGTACGAGGCGGCGCGCGAGGACTTCGCGCGGGCCAGAGCGCTTGGCGGAAACGCGGAAGATCTGGCGTCGCTGTGGGTTAAGGAGGGGACCGCCTGGGAGAAGAGTTCGGACTACCACCGCGCCCTGGCGTCCTTCGACCGAGCGGAAGAGGCGATCGAGAGTGGCACCGCGGTTGAAGCCGGCGCGCGGCGGGCGCTTATTGCCGCTATCGCGCTCCGCCGTGGCGACGTGCGGTTTCTACGCGGCGATCATGCGGACGCCCTGGACTCAGCAACCCTCGCTCTTCACTTGCTGGGCGAGGATGCCGAGCATGCCGACATCGCGCGCGCCCATAGCCTGATTGGCCGCGTCGCTTGTGTCCAGGGAGCCTACGACTCGGCAGAGGAACGGCATGGACGTGCGCCGGCTATATTCGAACGGCTTGGTGATCCGGCGGGCGCCGCGCTCTGCTGGAATAACAAAGGTGCCGTGGCGTGGTACCGGTCCGATTATGATCGGGCGGAAGCATGTTTTCGGCACAGTCTCGCCTTAAAGGAGCGGATCGGCGACCAGGACGGCATCGCGGGAGCCTGGAACAACCTGGGATTGATCGCGGCCAACCGCGGCGACATCGCAGAGGCGGAGGAGCGGCATCGGCGGGCGCTTGTCATCCAGGAGCGCACCGGTAATCAACACGCGGAGGCCAATTCGCTCAGCGCGCTTGGCCTGATGGCCTATCAACGCTGCGACTTTGCCGCGGCCGATGCCTACTTTACGCGATGCCTGCCGGTGTTCGAGCAGATCGCCGATCGTAGCGGCGTGGCGCACGTCAAGCAAAGCCTTGGTCTGTCGGCGCTCGATCGCGGCGACTACACGGTCGCCGAGTGTCATGTTCAGGAAAGTCTCGGCCTCTATGAGCAGCTACGCGATCCGGCCGGGACCGCGCATCAACTGCTGAGAATGAGCGTGGTGGCCTGGGCGCGCGGTGATCTTCACACCGCCGCGGAGTGGCTGGAGCGGGCACGGCGCGCCGCCGAGGCGATCGCTTATGAACCGGTGTCTGCCGACGCGATGTTCAATCTCGGTCGCCTGGCCGGTGAACGGGGCGACTATCCGAGCGCCGGCTCCACGCTGCGGCAGGCCCACCGCATGATTCAGCTCGTCGGCGGAGTCGAGGAAGCACTTCTTACTATGCTGGAGTGTGTACATGTCTATTGCCTGGCTGGGCTGACGCGGCGAGCCGCGCGCCTCTTCTCGGCCGTGGAACGTATCGTCGCCAAGCGAGGAGTTGGTCCCGCGATACTCAAGGCGGTACCCATGCGGGCGGAAGTGGCTCTGGCCCTGGCGAACCCCGATCGGGCGCTGGCCGCGGCGGAGCAGGCACTGGACCTCGCCCGTGGGCATGGTCAGCGCCGTGAAGAAGGACTGGCGCTTGTCCTGGCCGGCCGGGCGCACCTGGCTGCCGGCCGACTGGACCTAGCCGAACGGTGCCTGCGCGAGGGAGTGGAGGTTCTGGACGGCATTGGCTCGGCGCTGGAGTCGGCACGGGCTCGTGTTGCTCTGACCGAGGCTCGGGTGTAGGAGCATTTCTATTCACTTGGCGCGGGGACAAGCGCGCCGGCCCCTACATTGGCTGAAAGGGCGCGCAGAACCGCCTTCATGTGAAATGCGGTCAAGTGAGGATGTTTGCTCAAAATGCGGGCCGCCAGACCGGTAATGTGCGGCGCGGCAAAACTGTTTCCGGTGGTGGTGATGGTGCCGCCATTGAGCCAGGCCACCTGTACATCGATTCCGTGCGCGCCGAACTCGACCGGGGGACTTGGATTGTAGTAGATGAGATAGGGATCGGGTACGTCGTGCGAGGCGACCGAAATGACCGAGGCATAGACCGATGGGAAGCTGGGAACGGGCATATTGTTGGCGGCCGTGACCAGGAGGACGCCGCGAAAGTAAGCAAGGTCGGCCAGTTCATGAAAGAGGGCGTAGAAGTCTTTCCGGGTGGTGCCGAGACTAAGATTACAGAGGTCCATCCCGTTTTCAATGGCCCAGCGCAGTCCGGCGGCGAAGACGATGCCCCGTCCGGTTAAGCCCGCTCCGAGCACCTTCACGCTGTACAGTTCGCACTTTGGAGCGACCGCTCGAATAATTCCCGCGCATGCCGTACCGTGGCCGTAGGAATCGTCGTGTGGAGCGGTTTCGTAGATCAGCCCATCGGCGCCCTCGGTGATCGCGACGTAGCCGGATACGCCGCCCACGGCCGGGTGGTCGGCCTCGATGCCGCTGTCAATCACGGCCACCTTGACGTTCTCCCCCTGGCACTCGCCCCAGGCCCAGTCGGCGGAAATCTCGTCGAGGAGAGGGAGCCGCGCCACCCTCGGCAGGAGGTCGGGCGCGAACGCATTGCTGTAGGCTGGGCGGCCGTCCGCCATCAGAGCCAGTCCAGCGAGGTGAGGCTATCCGGTTGAGAGTGCGCGTAGTCGCTGAACGCGCGCAGCACCGCTCGGCACAGGGCGTGCTCGCGTTCGCCGCGGCCGGCCACTTCCTGCACCATGCCGGCCAGTTCCAACGCTCGGACGAATCCGGCATCTTCCTGGGCGACCATCGCGGCGAACTCCCGAGCGTCCTGCTCACGCGCCGCTCGTTCCGGGTCATCGGCGGGCAGAAAGGAACGGACGGCTTCACTAAGGAGGGCGCCGAGATTGCGATGCACTCGTGATTGTTCAATGGCCACCGCCGCCAGATTGGCGAAGAGACCCAGGGCCGTGGTGTCACCGGCGCTGAACGACGGAGCGCCGATCTTGTCCAGCAGCTCCAGCACGCCGATCACCTCATCGTTGTAGTGTAAGGGCACGCACAGGATACTCTTGGGCACGTACCCGACACTCTGGGCGATGTCCGAGGCTCGGCGCGGATCGGTATGGGCATCGGACACCGCCATCGGCTGCCCGGTCACCGCGACCAAGCCGGCGATACCGTGCCCGAGCGGCACACGGAAGTGCTTGACCTCCGCCGCTTTCTGGCCGAGCGCTACCTCAAAGATCAGTTCCTGGGCTTGCTGATCGATCAAGAACAGTGAGGCCGCGTCGGCGGCAATCACTTGCGCGGCGGTTTCCACGATCATTTCAAGCAGACGGGTGTGAGTGACGGGCGTGGCGATCACTCCGGCCGCGCCGGCGCGGGTCAGGGCGCGGCGCAGATCGGCCGCGAACCGCTCACCTTCCAGGGCATGGCGCAGCCTCGCGTTCTCGCTCTGTAGGCGGGAAATGGCCGCCTCGGGCGCTTCGGCGCGATCCGCACTGTCCTCGTCCATTGACAGGGGCCTCCAATTCAACAACTATCCTTGAGGATACCAAGCTAAGGGTGCTGGCGTTCAGGCGGCCGGCGGTCGCTCGGCCAGGGAAGCGGGCGCCCGGGCATGGCCGCGCAAGAAGAACAGCCAGAGCAGGAACACGCCGGCGCCCATGGAGGCGGCGCCGACCAGAAAGGCAGGGGTAAAACCGGCCCGTTGTTGCACCGCGCCACTCACCGCCGGGCCTAGACTGAAGCCGATGCTCCAGGTCACGGCATAAAGCCCGCTGATCGTGGCGCGTTGCTCGGCGGGAACGCTGGCCATGGCGAAGGCGTTGTAGACGGGGTCGCCCATGCTGCGGAAGCCGTTCCGGGCCAGCTCGCCCGCCATCGCCCCTGCCTGCACGGGCGCGAGGGTGAGGAGCAGGATCGAAGGCGCGCCGCCCGCCTGGAGGAGAACGGCAGCGCGCGTCGTGCCCAGGCGATCGGCGACACGCGGGGCAAGCAGAACCAATACGCCGCCTATCAAGCCGCTGATCGTCAAGAACGTGCCCAAATCGGCGGGGCGCATCCCGAAGCGGAGCGTCAAATAGAGGCCGACAAATCCTGCCACCGATCCGCCCCCGCAGGTCAGCAGCATATCGGGACCGAGCAGGCGCGCATAGAGCCGGAAGTCGTACGGCGCTCGCTCACTCTTGGGCAGGCGGGTACGCGGCGCGTGGCGGAGCAAGGGGAGAGGAAGCGCTCCCAGGTAGCCGACCGCTACCACGGACAGCAGACCCCAGCGCAAAGGCCCCTCGCCGCGCGCCGATTCACCTAACAGGTGCGCGGCGAGGGCCACCACCTGCCCGCCGAGCACGTAGCCGAGCGAGCCGGCGCCCCAGAGCAGAAACGAATTGACGGCGAACAGACGGACACGGCGCTCCAGAGTGGTGCTTTCGGCGAGCAGCGGGATGGCGCTGACCCAGTAGAGGGTGGCGACCACGCCGTTGGCCAGTGAGAACACGATGAGGAGAAGGGCGGAGTGGGTGATGGCGAGCCCAAGCACGGTAAGCGGGGTAATAAAGCCGGCGACCAGGAGGAGCGGACGGTGTCCAACCCGGTCGCCCAACATACCGATCGGCACGGCGGCGAGGAGGCTGCTGATCGCGGGGAGGGCATTGAGGAAACCGATAAATTGGCGGTCGTAGCCGGCGGCATAGAGATAGAGATTGAAGACGAGACCGAAGCCGGCAAGAGTAAGGCCCTTGGAGAGGGTGTACCAAAGCACAATACGTGTAGTGTGCCTGGCGTGGGGGCTAAGTGTGTCGGTCATGGAAATGGGACCGAGGAGGCGCGTAGCACTCGGCGTTCCCTACACATAACTAATGAATCCCACCACGTGTATATCCACATAATCCTGAGCATACCAGGTGCCGTCGACGTGACAGTGTCTGATAGCGAATCGCATATGATGCTGCCAGCGAAATCGATCCGGTGTTGACCCCACTGGGAGCGCGAGACGCTCGCGCTCCCAGGCGATTTTGCCGGCAGCACCAAATGTGAGCCCCCACCCGCGATTCGCTATCATTCACCAGGAGTCGCGGTGTGGATCGCGCCGGTTAAAGAAAGGCTCACGGTAGATGCAACGCTTGCTGATCGATACCGACTGCGGATCGGATGACGCGGTAGCCTTGGTGATCGCCTTTCGCAGCCCAAACGCGCGCGTGGAGGCGATCACCACGGTGGCGGGAAACGTCGGTATGGAGCAGGCGACACGGAATACGCTCTATACCATGGAACTCTGCGGCGCCGACGTGCCCGTCTATAAAGGACTGGCCAAGCCAATCTTTCAGTCGCATGCCGATGCGAAGGATATCCATGGCGATGACGGAATGGGGAACCAAAATTTTCCGCCGCCCAGGGCAACGGCTCGGGACGAACACGCCGTGGACGCCCTCATTCGCCTGATTCGCGCTAATCCGGGCGAGCTCACCCTGGTCACCCTGGGTCCGCTTTCCAACATTGCCGCGGCGCTGCTCCGCGATCCCGGGATCGCCGGTCTGATCAAGGAAACGGTGGTGATGGGCGGGGCGGCGAATGTGATCGGCAACGTTACGCCCTCGGCCGAATACAACATTTGGGAAGATCCCGAGGCGGCGCGCATTGTGTTTCAGTCCGGCATGCCCCTGTTGATGATCGGGATCGAGCTCTGCCGGGGCGATGCCGTGTTCGGCCCAGCGGATCAGCAGCGTCTGCGCGATCTGAAGTCACGCTTTGCCGATTTTGTACTCGACATAAATCAGGTACTGATTCAAGCCGTGGCGAAATACGGCGTCGATGGGATCGACATGCCCGATCCGATCACCATGGCCATCGCGATTAATCGGGCGCTGCTCCTGGAAAGCGCCGCCTGCTACGTCGATATCGAGACCAGGGGCGAACTGACGCGGGGCGAGACGGTGGTGGATCGCTTCGGCGTGTGGGGGAAGCCGGCAAACTGCACGGTGGGATTGCGTAGCGACGGCCCTGCCTTCAAGAAATGGCTCGAAGCGCTGTTGGTCGAGTAGTAACAGTAATC
>JAICHN010000328.1 GCA_025924845.1 Chloroflexota bacterium
GCCTTATCGGCCATTTCACCGCGTCTGGGTTGGGACCGGCAGACAAGACGGCGCCGTCTTGGGCCTGAAGGACTGCCCGCCGTGATTCCGGCGATCGTGTTGAGCCTGCTCTCCGCCGTCCTCAATGCCACGTGGAACACGCTTCTGAAGGTAAGCGGCGATCCGCTGGAGACCGCGACGTGGGCCGAGACCGCCTCCGCGATCGCCGCCACGCCACTTCTGGTCGTGACCTGGCTCGTGACGGGCCGCCCATCGCTGCCCGCGGCGGGCTGGGGCTTGGCCGCGGCATCCGCCGTGGTCGAGCTTTTCTACTTTCTCAGCCTGACTACGGCCTACCGGCGAGGCGAGTTGTCCGTCGTCTACCCTCTGGCCCGAGGCAGCGCGCCGCTCCTCGCCGTGGCGGCTGGCGTGCTGGTGCTGGGCGAGGCCATGAGCGTACGCATAGCGGTGGGCGTGGCGCTGTTGCTGGCGGGTATATGGATCGTCCGTCGGCCCAGCCGCGCCTCGTGGACGATTATGTGGCCCGCCTTGCTCACCGGCGCCGCTATCGCGACCTATACCTCTATCGACAAGGTAGGCACGCAGCAGGCGCCGCCCTGGTTATATGGTTGGGTTATGTGGGCGGGAACGGCGTTCCTCCTGGTCAGCTGGGGGCGTCTCGCCAAACGGCGCCGGGCCTCTTCCCCCGAGACTGCAAACCCCGAGCCGGCGCCCCCGCCGGTGTACCGGGCGATCCTGATTGGGGTGGTCATGCTGACCTCGTACTTACTGATGCTGATCGCGCTCAGTCTTGCCCCTCTGGTGGTGGTGGCGCCGCTTCGTGAATCGGGTATCGTTCTGGTCACGGCGGTGAGTGCCTGGCGCCTGGGCGAACGAACCGGATTGCGGCTGAGAATGGTTGGTAGTATGGCCATTCTGTGCGGCGCCGTGGTCTTGGCCACTTAATCCCACTATTCGTTGTGAGGCCGCGCGCGCGAATGGTACACTGGCCCTATTCTTTGCGGGACGCATCTCAGGTGGAGTCCCACAACTCCCACTCGCTGGGCAGCTGGGCTGGGGAATTTTCGTGACACGGATTATCGCCTTCGCCCAACGAAAGGGCGGCTCCGGGAAGACCACGACCTGCCTGAACCTGGCCGGCGCGCTCGCCGAGTTAGGTCGGCGCGTGCTGTTGATCGATCTGGATCCGCAGTGTAGTCTCTCCGCATCGGTGCTGGGAGTGCGTCCCGGCGAACATCTATTGTCGACCGCGTTGATTCAGAGCACTTCGCTGGCCGATCTGGTGCGGCCCAGCGGGCTGGCCAACATCAATGTGGTACCCGCCGATCCCAATCTTGCCCAGATCGAATTGAACCTGGGGCCGCTGCCCGGACGCGAACGGCTGCTCCGCGATCGCCTGCGCGCCGAACGTGCTCTGCTGGACGGCTACGATTATGTGCTGCTCGATGCGCCGCCCTTGCTCGGCTTCCTGACCACCAATTGTTTACTCGCCGCGAACAGTTGCATCCTCCCCCTGAATCCACAGGATCGCGCCTCGCGCGACGCCCTGGAGGAGACCGTGGCCAGCGTGAAACGGGTGGCCGAGGAGAGCAACTACAACCTGGTGATCGAGGGAATTCTGCTTGGTCAGGTCAAGACGAATACTACGCTCGGCCGCGATGCCTCCGCCTATATGCGTCGGACCTGGGGTGACCTCGTGTTTGGACCGACCATTCCCGACAGCATCGTGGTTCAGGAGGCGCTGAACAGCCGCCAGCCGGTCACTTTGTACAGTAAGCGGTCCGCTCCCGCCCTGGCCTATCGGGCGCTTTGTCGAGCCGTGACCGCGCGCGAACCTTCGTCCGCTCCCGCCCTGGCCGGCAATGTCGCGTCGTAAGAGCTTCGAATTCGCCATGCAATCCTCCGGGGTGCTCGATTCTCCGGTGCGAGATGAAATTCTGCGCAAAACCCGGGACGACGGTGTTTCGGCTCTGGAAGGCGCCAAGTTGATCGACCGCGACCGGCTACGCCCCGATCCCGAACAGCCGCGGCGCCACTTCGACTCCGCCGAGTTGCAGGCGTTGGCCTCGTCGCTGATGGCGGACGGTATGCAGTCGCCGATCACCGCCTTTTACGACGATGTCGATGAAGCGTTTACGATTATCACCGGTGAGCGCCGGTGGCGGGCCTCGGGCATCGCGGGCATGGCGCGGGTGCCGGTCCTGGTTGTGGCGCGGCCCGCGCATCCGGCCGATACGCTGGGCAAGCAATTGGCCGAAAACCTGCTCCGCGCCGATCTCACTGAATTGGAAAAGGCCAGGGCGCTGGCCCGGCTCCGCGACATCCAGCCGCAAACCTGGGTCGAACTGGCGCGACGTCATGGGCTGACCGACCGCCGTGTGCATCAGATGCTGAGCCTGCTGCACACGGCCGAACCGATCCAGGTGGCCGTACAGAGCGGACGAATCAGCGGCCGGCACGCGCGGGCGATCGCTCGCCTCCCCGCCGAGCCGCAAATGGAAGTGCTCGCCCAGGTGATCGGCGAGGAGCTTTCGGCGCGTGCCACCGAGGAACTGGTACGCCGTATGGCGCCGCCTAGCGATATCGCAATGCCGCGTTCCGACGGCGCGGCGCCCGCCACCGAGCCAGAGTCCGTCGAGCAAGTTGCCGATGCGGACGCTGACATTGCGCCGCCCGTAGGGCCGCCCGTGGAGGCGGTGACCGCGATTATGCAGGTGACGGCGGAACGTACCCGCAAGCGGCAGGTGCGCCGGGTGACGGGGCGCGTGGAGGCCATGGAGCGGCAACTGCGAAACCTCAGGGTCGAGGAATTGCTCCCCTCGGTGGCCGACCTCCCCGAGTACGTCCTGCGCATGCGCCGTCTTCGGGACGCCCTTGAAGCCTATATCGCCTTCCTGGAGCGCGTCCATCTCGATGCACCCGGCGATAGAGCACTCTCCACCTCGGTCTCGCCGTTCCTCATGGGAGCGTGGAGCCTTTGTGTGATAGCTCGTGGAGCGTGGCCGTTTATCCGGTGGCAGGCAAGGCTGGAGCCCTGGTGTGAGGAACTGTGGAGCGTATGTGTGAATCCACGTGGAGCGGAAGTGGTAATAGGCGCGGAGTAAATGTGTGGGATCGATGGAGAGTTTGTGTGAGCATACGTGGAGCTTTCGTGTGAAATAGCGTGGAGCGTTCTCTCTGGTAACCGGCTGATCCGGGCTTCCACGGCCGCCTTGGCCGCTCGGACAAGGCGTGAAGCACCCACTTGCGCGACCCCCGTTCCTTGGCCTATCGTGCCAGAATGACAGTGGAGGTTCTTCCGATGTCCGACCAGTTATCCCGGCGTGCCACCATGACCAGCCTGGTACCTGTACCTGCCGTGGGAGACATTGATCTGCTCACCGGGCAGCCGCTCAGCGCCGTCGAGGTGGAGTTCCGCCAGCAAATCCAACAGGAAAACGAATATATCGCACTTGATGCCGAATATGCCGCCTACCGTGCCGCGATCCACCAGCCGCTCGCCATTGACGAGATGCCCCGCCCCGACGCTCAGGGCTGGACCGTCCAACGACCGGTCACCGCGCTCCAATTGCCGTTGCCGCCCTTTGAACGCGAGTTAAGTTCGCAAGAGGGCGTGGTCCAGCTTTTGCGCCACTTCGTGGGCGAGTTTCCGGCCAAGATTATGCACCTGCTTTTTGAGATCGCCAACGATCCGCCGTTTTACCGCCGACCCGACATTACCATTTCGATCAACGACGTGTTGGATCGGCTCGGCTATACACGAGATGGCCGAGGCATCCACTACAGTGTCAACCGCAAGCGCCTCACCCTGACCCTGCAGGCGCTCCACCTGACCGATGTGGAACTCTACCAGCGACGGGGGAAAACGACCAAGGCATTCAGCGCCCCCTTGCTTTCGGCCCTAGGTTTTACCTCCACGAATGAGGAGGTCAGGCAGATGCCGCTGCGCGAGGTATTCGCCCGCGGCCTGCCCGATGTGATTCAAGTAAGTATCAACGCTATTTGGTACCAGGGCGTCCGCGACCCGGAAGGACGGCCGGGTACGAACTATCAGCTTTTGCCGCGAACCAGCATCGAACTGACTGGTCGGCGGCGCGGCGGGCATCGGGGCCGAGGCTCGATTCGCACCGGACGCAGTGTTGATAATCTCCGTGTATTCGTCCAGCGCTGTCAGGTTTCCTCGCAATCGCGCCATGCCGAAGTCGCGCTCGCTTCGCTCTTGCAAGAGGCGGGCATTACCAATAAAAACGCCTCGCAAGCCGCGACGACGCTGCGGCGCGCCCTGGATAAGCTGGTGAGCGAGGCTGTGCTGGTCGAACATCGCCTTGTGCAGCGCGGGGCCACCGCCGTCGTGGAATTGCGCTGGTAAATCCGATGACTCCCCACGGGCAAGACGCCTTCGACTGTTCGCCTCCTCCGGCCGCCCCCGTGGCGGTCGATCGCGCGCCGGCGTGCTTCGAGGGGTTTGACCCGCCGGAAAGCAATTTCTGGCGCTTGCCGAATAATTGGTTCGATCTCGTGGCGGGCTTTACTTCATGGGCCGAACACAAGGTGGTGGAATACATCCTCCGCCATACCTGGGGGTACAACGAGTACGGAGTGACCAAGCTGATCACCATGGATGAGTTCATGCATGGGCGGAAGCGCCGGGACGGTTCGCGCATGGACGCCGGTTGCGGTATGGCCGAGAACAGCATCAAAAAGGGCATCGCGGATGCCGTGGCGCATGGCTTCCTGGTCGTGGAAGTCGATGCACGGGATCGAGGCCGGATCAAGAAGTTCTATGCGCCTCGCATGCGCCGGAATCTCCCCACCGATGATGGTATCCACGCGAAACCCTCCCAGGATCAGTTCCCGATCCCCGAGGGTCAAGTATTGACCCCCCACCCGCAAGTACTGCCCCTCGGCCGGCAATTGGTGATCACGGCGGATCAGAGGTTGACCCCCAGCCCCCCTGCCGCCAACCCTCGTACAGGGCAAACATCTCCTCAACACACTACCGTACAGCACAATGAGACAGACAACATGCGTGCATTGCCTCTTGCTCAGCGAGGTCGCTCAAAGGTTATCAGCCCGCCGGTGATCCATACCGGGGCGGAGGAACTGCCTTCCAGGGTTGAGCCGTGCCCGACCCAGCTTGGGGACCGTCGGCCGGCAAGTCTCCCTGCCCTGAATAACGATGAGGACCGCGATCTGGCCGCGCGCTTGGTTGATCAAGGGATTGCTCGGACGCGAGCCGCGGCGATGGTGCGCAGTCTGCCCCGGGAACGCATTGAACGACAGCTTGCCTGGATCGACCGACGGCGGTTTCGCAATCGCGCCGCCACCCTGATCCGCGCCATTGAAGATGACTTCGCGGAACCTCCTACCCATCGTGCCGGCGAGGGTTCGGCATCGTCGTTTGATCCGGGAAAGTTTTATCGCGGCGCCTACGCCGTCTGCCCCGCCGTCACATCGCCTCCAGCATTTCCCGTACCGGCGCGTTTCCCACGAGGAATGGCCCGTGCCGCCCGACGCCGTCGCGGTTGAAGTGGGCGACGCACTCGAACGCCCGGCACGCCGCCGGGCGGTCTTCGTAGATCGTGCAGCGGTCGTCGGGCCCGAGGAACTGGCACCGCCCGTCCACGTACGGCAGCACGCGCTCCACGACCACGCGGCCGCCCGCGCGGATCGGCACGTCCACCGAGAACGGCGCGAACCGCCGCACCTCGTCGCCGCTCAAAAGCACCGCGAACTCGTGCCCGTTCTGCTTGCAGCAGGCGGCGCAGCAAAGGTGGCAGGGGCTCGCGCCGACGATCGCGACGCGCACCCGCCGCGCGGTCGGCTTCAGCTCCGTCACGACCTGCTCCACGTCACACCACCTGCTTGATCTCGATCCCTGTGATCTGCCTTGGGTCGAAGTCGATCCGCCGTTCGA
>JAICHN010000329.1 GCA_025924845.1 Chloroflexota bacterium
GAGACCCCGAACGCTTCGCGGGCTGGTTTGCCGGCGTCCGCCAACCGCTCCCCACGATTGCCGTGCCGCTGACCGCGCCGTTCGAGGACGTACCGCTCCCGTTGCAAGAGGTGGTGGACACCGTGTACGCGCGCTACCGCTACGACGCGGCCATCGACTATGAGGCGGAGCCTCCGCCTCCCCCCTTCAGCCCCGCCGATGCCCGCTGGATTCGTGAGCGCATCGCCGCCTGGCGGTAAAGACAATCTCGCCGAACGACGAACTCCGCGCTGCGTTCGAGAAGCCGCGGCGCACCCGGTAGACGGGCGGCGTGGCCGAACTGGAATTCGTGATCGAGCCGCTTGTGAAAGGCCATGAGCGAGCGGCTTTTTCGTGCGGCAACGAGTCCCTTGACCGTTATATTCGTGAGCAAGCACGCCGAGAACAGGAGCGCCGCGTAGCCAGGGTCTATGTGCTCCGTCATATCCCCCCGACCGGATCGCGGGCTGTCACACCCTATCCGCCTCGACCGTGGAGACACGGGCACTGCCGGCTGAAATCGCCGATCGGTTACCGCGCTACGAGGCGCAACCGGTAATCTTGCTCGGCCGCCTTGCCCGAGACCTGCGTTTCCGTGGCCAGGGTATCGGTGAGTTGCTGCTGCGCGACGCCCTGGAACGCAGTCTTGAGACGCACCGGCAAGTGGGGGCTATAGCGGTAGTCGTGGATGCCATTGACGATCGCGCCGCCTCATTCTACGAAGCGTTCGGCTTTATTCGCCTGCCGGGCGGGGCCAATCAGCATTTCATCGCCATGGAGACCATCGCCCAGGCGGCTGCCCAGCGGTAGAATGGAAGCGGAGCCTAGGACCATAATGTCGTAGTTTGCCGCCGATTGCTCAACAGAGAGTACAGAGTACGGCGGGCGGCATGCGGCGTTCCGGCGCGTAGGGTACGTGATACACTTCGCTGAGGGTGGTATCGTCCGTGGAGTCGACATCGTGACTTCGACCATGGCGGGATGAGCGATGAAAAACATTTCAATAGAAGCCGAAATATCCACCGAGCAATTGCTGCGCGCGGTAGAGCAATTGCCGCCAGGAGAGTTCTCGGCGCTCCTCGCTCGACTGCTGGAGCGCGCGCGTACCGCCGCACGGGCCGGCCCCATGCAAGGAGCGGCCGGCGATGCGCGGGACACTTTGGACGGGCCGTCCGATCGGAACCCCTATCTGGCCGCTGCGGGGATCTTCGCGGATGATTCATTCGCCGCCGAGGTCGATGCCTATATCGCGGCGCAGCGTGAGCGTGAGCGCGAGGAAGCGGCGCGAGAGGCGGATGCCTGAGGCTCGGTATGTACTCGACACTGACACCCTCAACGCACTCCAGCACGATCATCCTGGGATCGTGGCACGCGTGGGATCGCTATCGCCGGCTGACCTGTTCGTCACCATTGTCTCAGTGGAGGAACAGGTAGCTGGGCGCCTCCATGCGCTGCATGGACTGCTGAGTAACGATCGGCTGATCGAAGCCTACCGGCGTCTACACCAGACAGTAAACTTCTTCGCCACTGTCAGTATCCTGCCATACGATCAAGCGGCGGTTCGCCAGGACGAGGAGTTCCGGCGGCTGTACCGCCGGATGGGCGCCAAGGATCGCCGTATCGCTGCCATCGCCAGGGTAAACGGCTGTATGCTGGTCACGAGGAACACCCGCCATTTCCAGAATATCACGGAGCTTGTTCTGGAGAACTGGATAGACCCATAGGATTAGGGGATGCCCACTCGCGAAGTCGGGCCGGCGGTAGCAGGGTTGCGGCTTCCAAAGTCCAATCATCCGCTACACTTTCCTGGTGAACGATACCGCCCCCTCTCCGTTCGATACGCTGCATGAGGCCGCGCTTGCCGCCGCGCCAATTGCCCCTCGTGAAACCGAGGCGCTTCTTGCCCTGCTGGATCACGCGGCGAGCCGGGAGGCGCTGCCGCTTGCCCGTCTGCTCGGTATGGCGGTCGCCATTCGGATGCGTCTGCTGGAGGCGGGTACCGAGGAAGCCGCCGCGTGGTGGGATACGCTTGCCGGCGCCGAACGACCCCTCCATGGCGCCCTGATCGACACCCTCCGCGCCGCGCCCTCCCAAACCCAGGAGCGCGTGTTAACCTACCTGCGCGAATTGGCGGCTATTGATGCGCCCGCCTTCGCTGCCCTACGGAAGCCCCTGGCCCAGACGGACCTCGTCGTGGCCGTGGCGGGCGACTTCAAACGCGGCAAGTCCACTCTGCTTAACGCCCTGATCGGCGAACGCATTCTTCCCACGCGCGTGGCGCCCGCCACGGCCGTGCCCTGCGTGCTCCGTTACGCGCCTTCCCTCACCGTCCATGCCTTCTTTCGCGACGACCGCCCTCCGGAGCCTATCGATCCGGCGGATCTTGAGCGCTTCGCCTCTATTCCCCGACCCGGCGATCGCGATGTGCCGGTAATCCGCCCGGGGATCGATCATCTGGAGGTCGGCCTTCCCTGGTCCTATCCCGCCGATGTCGCGTTGCTCGATCTGCCTGGCTTGAACGAGGAGGGTGGCCGAGCCGAGATGGCTCAGCGTGCGGTGGCCGGGGCGGACGCGGTGTTGGTGGTGCTGGCCGCCACTCAGTTGTTGGGTGAGGACGAATTGCAGTTTCTCGATACGCTGTGGACCGAGGGACAGCGTACGCTTCTCTTCGCGATTAATCATCTCGACCAGCTCGACGAGCGCGATCTGGCCCTGGTTCACGAGCGTGCCGCCGCTCTGCTGGCACCCTACGGGGGGATCATCGGCCGTACCGTCTTTCTGGTCAGCGCCCGCCTGGCGGTTAACGCCGTCGACGAAGGCAGACCAATTCCTCCCGAAAGTGGACTAGGGCCCTTGCAAGGGCGCCTGGAAACGCTGTTGACCGAGGACCGCCCCGCGATCTGGCGGGTAGGGCGGTGTAGGCACGCCTTGATCACCCTGGTGGGGCTGGATTGGGCGGCGGGCGATGTGGTGCTTGGTCGGCAGGAGATGGTCCGGCGTGCCGCCGCCGATTTCGCGACGGCGGAGGCCAACCTGACGGCGGCGCTCCGAGCTCATGAGACACGGGAGGCCGAGACGGCACACGTTCTGGCCCTGGGACGGGAACGGCTGGCCGGCCAGGATCGTCGCTTCGAGGAACGATGGAGCGCCCTGGAGACGGATCTGCGCGAGCAAAGCCGGCGCGAACCGCTCCCCTGGCTCTGGCAAGATGCGCGTGTCTGGCTGCGCGAGGAGACGATCCGCGCCATTCGCGATGTGCATCCGGACGTGACGCCCCGCCCCGAGGGGTATCTGCGGATCGGGATCGCGCCGGCCTTGCGCCTGGGTCGTGGCCCGTTGGTCACCTTCTATCTGGCCGAGGCGCGCCGCGAATGGGATCGCTTTACGGCCGATGCTCGTCGGCAAGGCCGCGACGACCTGGAAGCGGCCGTACAGGAGGCGGAGATCGATGCGGCGCGTTTGCGCGAACAGCGCGCGTCCGTGCTTGGCCCGCTGGAGATTCGCCGTGCCCGCGCGGCGGCCGATCTGGCCGAGGCGGAAAGGACGGCAGGCGCCCGCTTGCAAGAGGCACTCACGGCAAGCGAAGCGCTGCGGGCGGCGCTGGAGGCGTTCGTACTCTAGAGGTCTTCAGCAACGGCATCACCCTCATGTCGCGATCAGGCGGACTTGGTACGCCGGCAACGCACTGTCCGCGGCCAGGAGCGTGATGCCTTCCATGTTCGCCTGAGCTATCAGCAGGCGATCAAAGGGATCCTTAGCTTCACATTTCGCCGAGCCAGAACGCATCCGGCAGCGGCGCGTCGAAGTCCGCGGTCGTAGTGATGGCGCCCCGATTGAGACCGAGGATCCGCCGTGAGCTGGATCGGATGCGGGCGATGGTCTCGACCGTGAGCAGTCCACGTTGAAGGAAATCCGCCCATACAGCCTCATCGGGGACGAGTGATTCTTGCGCGGCGGCATAGAGCCCGCGCATCACCGCCTCGGCCAGGACCTCTTCCGTCCGGCGATTGGTCATTTGGGCGAGATCGCGTGCCTGGGCGAGCACATCGTCCGGCAGTTCGATGACGGTGGGTGTCATATGGCTTCCTCCTCCGAAGTATGCCGGCCGCAGGTATATTAGGCGCCCATCCCCACCCATTCGGTGCCGTCGGTAAACACTTCCTTCTTCCAGATCGGCACCGTTTCCTTGAGGCGGTCGATGGCGAACCGACATGCCTCGAAGGCGGCGGCGCGGTGCGGCGTGGCCACGGCAATCGCCACGCTGGCCTCGCCGATGGCCAGGCGGCCTATCCGATGCACCATGGCCACCGAGCAACCGGGCCAGCGGCGCTCCATCTCGGCCGCGATCGTTTCCATCTCGCGTTCGGCCATACCCTCGAATGCCTCGTAGTCCAGATGCAGCACCGGCTTGCCGGTGGGCGAGTTTTCCCGCACTACGCCGAGAAAGAGCGCGATGGCGCCATGGCGATCCGCTCCCACCTCGGCCTGCAGCGCCGTCGTGTCGATCGGTCCCTCGACCAACCTACAACGCGGGGCACCGCCGCTCACCGGGGGAAGGAACGCCACTTCGTCCCCATCGTGCAGCGCGGCGTCGCGCCCGGCGTATTCGCCGTTGATCGCCACCGCCGTAGCCTCCCATAGGCGCGGTAGGGTCGGGTGCCCGGCGACGCACTGCTGCCAGAGAGCGGCCACGTCGCTCCCCTCGGGGAGATCGACCTCCTCGGAGCCGCGGCCCAGTTGTTCTCGATAATAGGCGAAGTAGCGAACACGTATATGCATCGTGGAAAGTATCCGCGTTGCGCGAGGAAGCGTCAACGGGGGCGGAAGGGGAGCGCACCAGCCGAGAGCCTCGGTGACACGGCAAGGCAGGGCATCCCGACCATGTTACACTACACTCGTGTGCGGTTCCCCGGTTGCTTCCCACGAGATCGCGCGGCATCGTATCCGGCGCGGTCTCTGGTCGGTACGGCGGGACTGTGTATGGGCGAGCATACAGCGCGCAGTATCGAGGAGTGGCCCTTGCTGGTCATCGCCGGCAATCTCACCATCGACGACACCGTCTTACCCGATGGCCGAACCGCCATGGGGGCCATTGGCGGCGACGTGCTCTATACCGGGCTGGGCGCCGCTCTCTGGACTGAAGATGTAGGGTTACTGAGCCGGGTTGGGGAGGACTTCCCAACCGAGCACCTGGCCCGCATCCGCGCCGCCGGCCTGGATACTACCGGCCTCGTCCCGTGCGCCGGTCCTTCCATCCGCTACTGGGCGCTGTATGAATGGGATGGGCGCCGCCACTTTATCCAGCGTACGGCCGAGAACCGCCTCGACGCACTCTCCCCGGAGCCGAGCGATCTTCCTCCCCACTATGGGTCGGTGGCCGGTGCCTTCCATGTGGCGGCCCTCCCGTTTGGCCAGGTCGAGCGACTGGTACGCGCCGCTGCCCTGCTCCCTGCCGCTCCGCTCATCACCCTCGATACCCACGAAGATTTCGTGGCGGGGTACCAGGAGCGCTTGACCACCCTGCTCCCTCTATTGGGCACGTTTCTCCCGAGTCGCGAAGAAACGGCGCTTTGGTTCGGCGATGACGATCCGGAGCGCCATATCGGCGAACTCCTGGCCCTTGGATCGCGGAGTGTGGTGATCAAGATGGGCGCTGATGGGGCATTGGTCCAGCAGCAGGGACAATCGCGCCCGCGGCACATCCCCGTTGTGCCGGTCACGGTCGTCGATGTAACCGGCGCGGGCGATGCCTTTTGCGGCGGCTTCGTGGCGCGCCTGGCGGCGGGGGCCGATCCCTACGAGGCGGCAATGGCGGGCGCGGTGTCCGCGTCATTCGCCGTGGAGGCCTACGGCATC
>JAICHN010000330.1 GCA_025924845.1 Chloroflexota bacterium
AAGCGCACGCTCGCGAGGGCATGAAGGTGGTGGCGCTCCCATGGCGGGATCAGACGTTGCACGCCGGATTCCCAGAAAACGGTGTGCTCGTTCGGTGCATCCATCGGCATGCCTCCTTTCAGCGGTGGTGCAGGCCATTCCTCGCCTATCAAAATGATATCACATTTTTGGTGATTGAGGCTGTTCCACGGCACGCAGCGGTCGGGCTTTGTGAGCAGAGTAATAGGCATACCGCACCGGTAGAAAGCCCTACTGGTACTACGTTATTCCGGCTAAAACCGGGCGTATCGCGGGGCGAGCCACACCCCCGGCTAAAGCCCTTAACGTTACCCACATTTTGGCCTTCAGAGGCGGAGAGGTGACCCGTGGCTGGTAGGGGCACCGGGGGACCCTCTGGGTGATGGGTGCTCTGGTTCAGGCCGCCAAGGGCACCCACCAGGGGTGCCCCTACCAGGAACCATGTGCTCAGGTGTGCCGGCCGGGGACCCTCTGGGTGTTGTGGGTAACGTTACGGGCTTTAGCCGGAGGCCCTGGGACTATTAACTCTACGCCGTGGCCTCCTTGAGGAAGGCACGCGCCGAAGGGGCGATGATACTGCTGGAGCCGATGCTGATGAATTGCACGCCGCGCTCCCGGTAGCGCCGGGCGCCCGCCGCATCGCGGATCATGATCCCCGCCGTTTTGCCGGCGTCGATAATCTGGGTAAGGGTGCTCTCGATCACCTTCTGCACGGCAGGCTCGTCTTGGCGAGCCGGATAGCCCAGCGACTGCGATAGGTCGTTGGGGCCGATGAAGAATACATCGACCCCCGGCACCTGCAACATTTCGGGCAGCGCCTCCACGGCGGCGACGGTCTCGATCTGGGCGATCACCAGCGTTTCCGCGTTGGCCGCCGTCACGTACTCGGTCAGGGCCATGCCCACGCCGTACCGTGCGGCGCGCACTCCGGCCAGGCCGCGATAGCCGTCGGGATGGTATTTGGTGGCCCGCACCGCGGCCTCAGCCTCGGCGGCGGACTGGCACCAGGGAATCATGATCCCCTGGGGGCCGACGTCCATATAACGAAGGATGATCCGCGGATCGTTGGCGGGCACGCGGACCAGCGGCGTCACTCCGGCCGCCTCGACGGCCCGCGTCATCTCCTCTACATCACCGGGGTCAAGCGCTCCGTGCTCGGCATCGATCAGGATATAGTCGAAGCCACAGTATCCGAAAAGCTCCGCCAGGGCCGGCGAATTCTGCCCTACAAAGACCCCATGCACCGCGTCGCCCGCCGCCAACTTGCTTTTCACCTGGTTTGGTCGCATGCGCTCGCCCTTTCCACCTCGCTGGAGCGCCGATCGTCGCCGCCCACTGGGGATCAGTGTATCCGAGGCGGCGCGCCGGCTGGAATTGTGTGCCCATGGATTGGGCATCTTCATCCCCTAATGACGGAATAGGGACACGGGAAGGGCAAGTAGGGATGGCCGCGGGAAGCAAGGAGATGGCGATAGTGGGGGACGATGCACGGGATGGACGTGGGAATCTTCAGGGAAGAAACCCACCATCCTTCAGATCCGCGATCATCCGGGTCGCGTACGCGGGACCATCTATTGCCAGCATGGCTTCATTGATCGAAGGCAGCGTCGCGCGCCAGAGCCAGGATAGTCGCAACTGGAAGCCTTCCAGCACTGCCGATTGGTAGATCCCCTCGCTTGCGGGCGGCACGATTTGATACACCCCAGCGGCGTCGAGTTGGTGGAAATCCGCGTGCCGGGTATCTGGATCGATCAACCAGTATTCCCTCACGCCGCCCGATTGATACTCATAAAACTTGTCACCCCGATCACGGCCTCGGCTCTCGGGCGAGACCACCTCCACCACCAGGTCCGCCGGCCCCTCGATCCGCGTGGTCTTCACACGGTCTTGATGCGCCCTGGCCACGAAGAGCACATCCGGCTCGCGTCCTGACGTGGGCAGGTGCATCTGAAAGGGAGCGGGCAGCACAATTCCGAGGTCGTGGGTCTTCGCGTAGGCATCCAATAGACCATACAGAAAGCCTACCAGCTCCTGGTGGCGTCGGTTCGCCGGACTGGTCATGATTACCTTTCCATCCACCCATTCCGCCAGGGTGTCCTCGTCCGCCCAATCCAGGAACTCGTCATAGGTCATGGCCGGCGCCCGCGCTGGATCGCTCGAGAGGGCGGCTAGCAGGGCGAGCCGCAACTCCTCCGACACGGGCCAACCGGTCGACGGTGATCTCCGGTTTTCCGGCATGGTCATCAAGCGAAGCCTCCGTGGATCAGGGTACCATTCATCCGCTACTTAAAGAAGCTCAGCACGGCTACCGAGGCGCGACTCGACCCCGACCCCACCGCCTGCACGGTGTTGGTCCCCGCGTGGACATAACGGCTGATATCCAGCGTAGTATCGCCAGTGGGGGGAAGCGGCGTGCCGCCGCTCCCGAAGACGACCGGCGTGCCGTTGATCTGGAGCGTGATGGTGCGCAGGCCGCCGTTGTGGATGACCAGCGTGCCATGAGCGAGGGGAAGCGTAAAGCTGATCGTTCCCTGCCTGGGGGCGGTGAAGCCGCCAAGGCGAAGTCCCGCGGCTGGATTGCCGCCGATGATCGTCCACAACGGCCACTGACTGGGATGGAAGCCGATCCCAATCCCCGGCGCGAACTGGATCCAGCCGATGCGCGCCCCGCGCTCATTCTGGTTGATCAGCAGATTGAAGGCGAACTGCTTGCCCACCTTCGGCACGTAGCGCCCGAGGTTGGCCCAGGGAATGGCCGTGGTATAGATCTGGTGGCCGGTGGCCGGATCAAGCTTAATGTCCTGCCTCATGCCGGGCCAGGGGCCAAGGAGGTTGTACTGGAAGTTGGCCGGCCCCTGGCGAGTAAGCCCCGCCGTCACGTTGTACCGGTTCGGTCCCGAGTCGCGCAGGTACGCGGCGGGATCCATACCCCAGCCATACTGGATACTGTCGCCCTTGTACATGTTGTAGCCGATGGGAGCATAGTCGAACGTTTGATCCTCGACATCGGCGGCAAGGTAGAAATACTGCTCGTCCCACATGGTGTAGACGTGGGCGGAGAGGTTCTGAGGAGTCCAGCCGGGGATACCCACGATCTGATTCGGCCCGATATCGACCAGGCCGGCTATCGAGGCATCCGCCCAGGTCGTCAGCGTGCCGTCAATCGTCGGATGGCCGTAGGTAAGAGCGTAGGGCGTCACCGCCGTGCTGCCCGTGTTGGTGAAACTGAGCGGCGTGGTCGCCACGGCGCCGATCCGGTCATCGGGGTGGTTCACTTCGCTGTTCAGGCGGAACGACAGGGTCTTGGATTGGCCGGGTTTCAGGGTGGGGAAGCGTTGGGAGAGGACCGGCGCCGTCCAGCCCGTGGGCAGCTGCAAGGTTACGGTGCCGCTGATCGGCTGATTGATGCGGGCGGTGATCGTGACCCTTGCGCTGGGCAGGCCATTGCTCAGTCCCGGCGCCTGGCTCACGCTCACCCCTACCGGATTGATCGCGGCGATCGGCGCGTGGGCCAGCAGGCCGGCAAGCGCGGCGGGCGCGATCCCGGTCGCGGTGACAAACACCGGATCGCCGGAGATGGGGATGATAAAGCCACCGCCGCTCTGCGTTCCCGTGGGATTATCCATCAAATCGTCCGCCGTGAACGAGGCTCCGGACGGAGTGGAGAGCGTCACCGTGCCCGGCTCGGCGGTGCTCCAGAGCACCGCCTCCACCGAGCCGTCGGCGCGCGTAAACAGGTCACCGCGTACGGCGGCGCCCAGCGGAGCCGCGACGGCAAAATTAGCGCCTTGCAATTGGTGAGCCATGGTCGCATAGGCCACATAGGCGGGCTTGGGAGCGTTGGTCCGGCTGGTAATCCCATATTGATTCTCGGTGCCCGATCCGTCCTCGTGGAACTTGAACCAAAAGTTCTTCTTTACCCCGACTGCCTGGAAATTGACAAACGAGCGGACCAGGTATTCGGCCTGCTGATTATTGGTAATGGTGCCGTCGGTGGTGTAGCCGGTCTCGGTAATCCACACCGGCACACCCTGCGCGGTGACCGAACTCAGCGCGGCGGGGGCGGTGCCCTGGCCGCCGCGGGGCAGGGTAGGCGATTCGAGCGCCGCGTCCGGGTCCAGGCCGCCGCTATAGGTATGCACGGAGATAATATCGGAGCGGACCTTAGCCGCTTTCACCGCGTTATCGATGGCGGACCCGCTCATATCATACATCACCCGGGCGTCGGGTTCGACCTGGCGGATAGCTGCCGCTGCCGCCTTATAGAGGGCGGCGAAGCGCGCCGCGTAATCGGTAATATCGTGCCGCCAGAAGGAAACGGTGGACGGCTCGTTCCACACTTCCCAGTCCGAAATACCGTAGCTCGTGCCCCACCCTTGCTGTTGGGCAAGAGTGCCGCCCGGCTGATAGCGGGCTACCACGGCGGCGGAATAGGCGGCAAAGAGGGCGTTACCCTCGGGGGTATAGGAGCAGGCCGGCTTTGCGTTGCAGCCTACGATCGTATTGAGCAGTTGCGTGCCGCTGTATGAGGTTGTGGTCTGGGGGGCGGGCAAGTTACCCCAATAATCGACCAAACCGAGAATCTGGATGCCGGCCTGATGCGCGGCGATCACGCCGCGGTCGGCCTGGGCGAAGGAAAATTTACCGCTTGCCGCGTCAGGCTCGATGTTACGCCAGTTGAACTCCTCGCGGTCATAGCGGATCCCTGCCGCCGCCATGGCGGATGCCGCGTCATTGAGCGCCGGGGTCGTGCCGCCGTAGAACTGGGTCAAGCCGCCGTTGATCCCGAAGGCCGATTGCGGATCGATCCCGGTTGTCTGGGGACGAAGCACGGCAAAGGGGGCCAGGGACGTAGCGAGCGTGGCGCCCGTCTGGTCGTAGAGGGCGGCCTGCAGTTCAAAGTAACCGGACTTGGGGGTAGCAAGCGCCATGGTGCTGGTCAGCACCTGGCCGGCGTTCACGGTCACGGTCCCGGTCATGATCGTGGTAGCGGTGCCGAAATAATCGACCTCGGTCAGGGCGCGGGTCACGGTTTGCGCTATGGAAGCGGCATTGGTGACGCCAAGCTGGACGGTGAGCGGGGCGCCCACCGAAACCCGATTGTATGGGGCGGCCCCCACCAACACCAGCTTCACGGTCGTCCCACTGCTCGCCGCCCGCACGGTAGGGGCGGCGGGCCGCGCCCAGCCGGCGAGGAGAAAAACCAGGGCGAGGGCCAGACGGGCGAAAACGGCGGTGCGCATACCGTACTGATCCTTATTGAAGGGAGCGACGAATTGCATGACATCTCTTTCCTATGGCTCAACAACCTACTGACCAGTAGGATACCGATCCCGTCATGTAAGTTCCGTGAATAGGAGGGGATGGGCCATCCGGTTCTTCTCCCCGCGCCTTGCCTGGTGTTACGATAGGGCCGACAGTACAGGTATACGGCAGGTGAGCCTCCATCCGCCGAGTAGGCTTGGTAACTGACGTATTTTCTTTGGAGTTGCTCCTTGAATGCAACGGTCGTTCGGACCTCTGCCACCGCCGCCGATGAGGCTATGCCATGAAACCGTCCCGAGCCAATGGTCGCCCTCTATTCCGTATGGCCTTGCATCCCACCGTAGGCCCAGCACCAAGGCCACCGAAAGCGTTGGGGGAGGCGCTCTCTCTGCTCGATGCGCCCATCGCAGTCCAGATGCATGCTCTAGCGGCGAATCCGGCTGCCCAGGCTGGGGATCCGATGATTTCTGCGCTCAATGGGCTCTTCGACCTTGGTGAGGAACTGCGCGATTTGAGCGACATGTTCGGCGACTTCGGTGGATCCTGGATGGCGAACGCGCTGTCACACAGTC
>JAICHN010000331.1 GCA_025924845.1 Chloroflexota bacterium
AGGGCTCGCTGATTATTGACCAGCTGAGCAATCCGCCGGTAGTGCATTATCGCGGGGCCGAGGACTTCGCCGGCTCACCCGCCGCCGGTGTCGCCTATAACCCAGAGGACTGGAAGTTCCAATCGATTGTCGACGAGGTGAAGGATTTTGTAGCGGCCATCGTCGAGCACCGTCCGCCCACCATCGATCCGCTGGACGGATACTACAGCATCAAGGTCGTGGAGAGAGCGTATGCATCGGTTGCGGCCTCAGGCAAGCTGATCCCGATGTGACACAGTGCCGGCGGCCCGATCATAGCGAACGAAAGGTCCTACAGCAATGAGCATACTGGGTGTTGGCCTTATCGGCCTGGGGAACATGGGCCGCGCGCATCAGCGTGGATATCTTGAAGCGGACGACGCAGTGCGGATCGTCGCTGTCTGTGATGTGCGCCAAGGGCTGGTGGACGAGCAAGCCGCGGCCTTGCACTGCGCGGGATATGGTGAGTACCAGGCGCTGCTTGATGATCCGGCGGTGGATGCCGTGGACATCACCCTGCCGCACAACCTCCATCACCGGGTAGCCAAAGCTGCCCTACTGCGAGGCAAGCATGTGCTTATCGAGAAACCGATGGCAGGCAGCGCCGCCGAATGTCGGGACCTGATTGAGACGGCGCGGTCCAATGGACTGACTTTCACCGTGGCCGAGAATACGCGATTCGTCACCGCCTATATTGAGGCCGAAAAGATGCTTCGTGCCGGCACGCTGGGGGAACCGCGCCTGATCCGCACCCTGATCTACGGCTCGGCCATCGCTGACCTCCAGTCCGGCGCCTGGATCTCGCGCCAGGCCGACTCCCTGGGGGGCGTGATCATCGACAACGCGCCCCATCACTTCTATCTGCTCAAATGGCTCTTTGGCGAGATCGCGGCGGTGCAGGCGTTTCAGTATCGCTTCGTGCGGACCAGCGAGACCGAGGACCACGCGATCGTCAGCGGCACCCTGCGAAACGGTGCCCTATTCACCACGGAGTACACGGCGATCGCCGAAATCCCCTGGGGCGAGCGTTGCGAGATTTACGGCAGCAAGGGGTCGCTCATTATCGACCAGTTAGGCAATCCGCCTGCAGTCCACTATCGTGGGGCTCAGGATTTCGAGGGTACCCCGTTGTCGGAAGTGCCCCATGACCCGCGCGGCTGGAAACGCTATTCGATTGCCGAGACCGTGAAGGATTTCATCTATGCCATCCGCGACCGGCGTCCGCCGGCGATCGATCCGGTTGACGGAGGGGAGTACACTCTGGAGATCGTGGAGAAGGCATATGAATCCGTTGCCGCGTCGGGCAAGCTGATCGCCGTTTGAGCTTGGAGGGCGAGATGTCCAGTCTGCCAAGGGTCGCGGCGTAGCGCGGGATCCCGATTCTCAGCCAACCGCGCAGGCATCCATGGTTACCCGTCCTGCTACGATAGCGGTAGAGTTCAACCGTGTAGCTTGAGGAGTATCTGGGTCGATGCCGATCAGCGATCTCTCCGCGTACCTGACCAGCCGCCTGGATGCCTATCTGACCGATCTGCGCCTGCTCAGCGGTATCGACTGCGGCACGCACAATAAGCAGGGAGTGGACCGTGTAGGGGCCTGGGTTATGGCCCGTTGCGCCGCCAATGGCTGGGTCACGCGCGTTCATCCCCGGCCCAGGGGCGGCGACATTGTCGAGGCGACGGTCCAGGGCACGGGCACGCGCCGGGTGCTCCTCCTGGCTCATATGGATACGGTGTATCCGGATGGGGTGGCCGCCGAGCGCCCCGTGCGCATTGAGGGCGACACGCTGCTCGGCCCCGGCACGGCGGATATGAAGGCGGGCCTGCTGGCGGGCATCTATGCGCTGGAGGCACTGCAAGCGATTGGCGCGACGCCTTTCGGCGAGGTTGTTTACCTGTGTACGGCCGACGAGGAGATCGGTTCGCCGGAGAGTCGGGATCTGATCCAGGAAACGGCCCGCCGTTGCGATGCGGCCCTCGTACTGGAGGCGGCTCGGGCGAACGGGGCTATAGTAGGGGCGCGCAAGGGCGTGTGGGACTACGAGTTGCGAGTGCATGGCCGCTCGGCTCACGCCGGAGTAGAGCCTGAGAAAGGCCGAAACGCCCTCCTGGAACTGGCCCACAAGATCGTAGCCCTCCAGGCGCTGAACGGCGCGGTGCCCGGCGTCACCGTGAACGTGGGCGTGGCGAGCGGCGGCACTGCCGCCAACGTAGTGCCGGAGTCGGCGACGGCACGTGTCGAGACCCGGGCCTTCGAGCCGGAAGGCTTGCGGACGGTCGACGAGCGGATCCGCGCCATCATGGCCGTGCCCACCGTCGCCGATACCAGCATTGAGTTGAGCACGAGGGAATGCTTTCCTCCCATGCCGAGGACGGCAGCCGGGGAGCGGCTGGCCGCCATGGCATCGTCTATCGCGGGTGAATTGGGTTTCCCCCTGGAGGCGGTAGCGACCGGCGGCGCCTCCGACGCGAGCCTGGTAGCGGGCGCGGGCGTCCCCGTGCTGGATGGACTCGGCCCCATCGGCGGCGACGACCACAGCCCGCGTGAGTGGCTTTCCGTGTCCTCGATCGTGCCTCGCGTGGCCTTGCTGGCCGGGCTGATTGCCCGCATTGGCGAGGAGGGGGTGAACTGACCATGCAGCCATTGCCGCCGGTGATGGTAGTCGATCTCTTCCCGCACGAGCGGGAGTGTTTGCTGGCCGTGCTCGGCTCACTATCCGACGAGCAGTGGGCGGCGCCGACTGCCTGCTTCGGCTGGTCCGTACATGATGTGGCGCTCCACATCCTGGGCGGCGATCTCGGGAACCTCTCGGGTGGGCGCGACGGTTACACGGATCGGCAGGCAACGCAGGGAGTCAACTTCGCGCGGTGGGAGGAGTTGCTTGCCTTTATCAACCGTCGAAACGATGATTGGGTACGGGCAACCCGGCGCCTCAGTCCCCGCGTCGTGCGAGAGTTGCTCGAGGCAACCGGGCCGCCGCTTTTCCGCTACTTCGCGTCACTCGATCCCCATGCCCTCGGTATACCGGTCAACTGGGCCGGCCCAGATCCGGCGCCCACCTGGCTGCACGTGGCGCGGGAATACACCGAACGCTGGATGCATCAGCAGCATATCCGTGACGCGGTCGGGCAGCCCGGCCTCAAGGAACGTCAATGGTTCGCGCCCGTCCTCGATACCTTCGTGCGGGCGCTACCGCACACCCTGCGCACCGTGGCATCGCCGGCGGGAACCACGGTACGCCTGGTCATTACCGGCGAAGCCGGCGGAACGTGGCAGGTCATTCGTCAGGCCGATGCATGGATGCTCACCGCCGATACCATTCCCTTACCCGACGCGACCCTGACCCTCGATCAGGAGACGGCGTGGCGGCTATTCACCAAAGGACTGAGCAAAGAGGCGGCCCTCCCTCGGGTGACGTTCGAGGGCGATACAACCCTTGCCGCCAGGGTGCTCGATATGGTATCCATTCTCGCCTAAAAGGAGGAAGAGATGAGTGAGGTGAGCGCGACCTGGGTACAGGGTGAACAGTTCGTCGCCTCGGGGAGCGGCGGACACAGTATCGTGATCGATACCCCCGGGGGAAAAGAGACCTGGCAGGGCTTCAAACCCACCGAGTTGCTGCTGGCCGCCCTGGCCGGCTGCACTGGGATCGATGTGATCGACATTCTGCGCAAGAAGCGGCAGCGCGTGAGCGGTTTGCGCATTACCGTCAGCGGCGACCAACGCGAAGAGCACCCGCGGGCGTTCGAGCGTATCGCCCTACATTATGAGGTGCGCGGCCAGGGAGTAGCCGAGGCGGCGGTGCGCCGCGCCATCGATCTATCCGAGGAAAAGTATTGCTCGGTAGCCGCCACCATCCGCGGCGTCGCCGTGATCACCACATCATTCACCATCATAGAGGATCAGGGGGTCAAGAACGCGCCCGCGTAACCGGCCGAGATTGTTCTCGACGGCATGCCGGGCAGCCGAGCCATGCCGCTGGGGCTGCCGACGCGACGCCCGGATGAGGTACCGAGGGACCGGGCAATGGCGGTCCATGGTCAGAGGGGCATGCGGTCCGTGGTGGAGTGCCGCGGCCTCACGGCAATCCCGGGCCGCTCGTGCTCGCGGCCTGAGCCAGGAAGTATGCCTGGCTGTCGAACGGCTGCTCGCCCGAGGCGGGGACAATATGCCTATATTCGCCATCCGGGAGTAGGAGACGCGCGTTGACGGTGTCTCGCAGATAGGCATCGAGCACGTCCGAACGCAGCCAGGCGCGTAGACCGGGATCATCGATTGGGAAGAGTGTCTCGACCCGACGATCCAGATTTCGCGGCATGAGGTCGGCGCTGCCCAGGTAAATCTCCTCGTTGCCGCCGTTGTGGAAGTAGTAAATGCGGCTGTGCTCGAGGAAGCGGCCCACGATGCTGATTACTCTGATATGCTCGGAGACACCCTCGATCCCGGGGCGCAGACAGCACACGCCGCGCACCAGGAGGTCGATCTTTACCCCTGCCTGCGAGGCGCGGTAGAGCGCCTGGATAATCTCGGCATCGACCAGCGAATTCATCTTGAGGATCAATCGGCCGTCGCCTTTGATTCGGTGGTCTGTGATCTCGCGCTCGATCCGCTCCAGTAGACTGGAGCGGAGACTGATCGGGCCGACCAGGAGGCGCCGGTAGGTGGACTGCGAAGAGTAGCCGGTCAGGTAGTTGAACAGATCGGAGGCATCCGCCCCCACCTCGGGATTGCTGGTGAGCAGGCCGAGGTCCGTGTAGATGCGCGCGGTCGTGGCGTTGTAGTTGCCTGTACCCAAATGGACGTAGCGGCGGATGCCGTCCTGCTCCTTGAGCACCACGAGGGCAATCTTAGCGTGAGTCTTCAGCCCCACCATACCGTAGGCGACGTGTACTCCGGCGCGCTCCAGGGCACGTGCCCACTCGATGTTGTTCCCCTCGTCCCAGCGGGCCTTCAGTTCGACCAGCACCGCGACCTGCTTGCCTTGCCCCGCCGCTTCCATCAGCGCGTCCACTACCGGGGCATGGGTACCTACCCTATACAGGGTCTGCTTGATCGCCAGCACCTGGGGGTCGCGCGCGGCGGTTTGGATCAGGTCCACCAGAGGGGTGAACGAATCAAAGGGATGGTGCAGCAACACATCCTGCCGTTTGATTACCTCGAACACATCCTCGCCGACCGAACGGAGCACGGGCGGCACGCGGGGCGCGAAGGGCGGATCCTTGAGATCGGGGCGATCGAGGCGGAGCAACTCACTGAGGTCGGTCAGGCCAAGCGGCCCATCCTCGACATAGACGTCATCCGGGCCAATCCGTAGGTTGCCGGCCAGCAGATTGCGCAGCCTTGGGGGCATTGCCGGCCCCACGGTAAGTTGCACCACGGACCCGAACCGCCGTTCCAGTAGGCTGGCCTCCACCGAACGCGAGAGGTCCGCCGCTTCGTCTTCCTGGATTTCGATGTCCGCGTCCCGAATCACCCGAAATGCATGTGATTCCACTACCTCCAGGCCGGGAAAGAGGGCGGAGAGATGAGCCGCCACCAACTGCTCGATCCAGACAAACGTCTGATGACGGCGGGCCGCGGCCGCTATGCCGTCCTCGACACCGGTCGGCACGGGCACCAGGCGGGGCAGCACGCTGGGGATCTTGATGCGCGCGAAACGCTCGCCCTCTTTGGGATCGGTGACCATCACCGCCAGGTTCAGGCTGAGGTTGGAGATATGGGGAAAAGGGTGGCCGGGGTCGAAAGCCAGCGGAGTGAGGACGGGAAAAATCTCGCGGTCGAAATAGTCTTTAAGGGCCGCCTGTTCCTGAGCACGAAG
>JAICHN010000332.1 GCA_025924845.1 Chloroflexota bacterium
CAAGAGGGGATTGCTTTGGTGCCATTGAGGTTGGGCACCGGGGCGGACCGACTGAACCGGCCCGCCGCAACCGCATGGGGAGGAGCACCGTTCGCGGCGGTTTGCCTGCCAGGGCCTCCTGGAGGAGCTGGATCGCGGTGGTCCCGATCAGCTCATCCTGCTGTACGGCGGTCGTGAGCGGGCGTAGGCTAAGCGGGATCGCCTCAACCGGGTCGATGCACACCAGCGAAATCTCCTCCGGGATCTTGAGACCTAAACGCTCGATCGCGCGGAGCGCCAACAGGCCCAGTTGCGCGTTCGTAGCATAGATCGCCGTTACATGGCTATGGATTTTGAGGAAGTCAACGAATTGCTCGACCATTTCCGCCGGGAGCTTCCAGTCGGTACGGCCGATCGTGATATCGGCGGCGACATAGTGGAGCGAGTAATCGACCGGAACTCCGGCCATGGTGAGCGCCCGCACGTAGCCGCGCATGCGATCCTCGATGGTGGACGTATCGCTCGGCGGGTAGGTCAGCACGCAGATATGGCGATGGCCGGCCTTCAGCAACTCTTGTACCACCGCACTCGAGCTACTCACATTATCGCTGGAGACGCCCGCGCACTTGACGCCGCGCAGATAGCGATCGACCAACACCAAGGGATAACCGCCGAGCACCAAACGCAGCACCTCGTCGTTGTAGCTCTCGCCATCCTGCAGGTAGAGGACGATGCCGGCGGCGCCTGACGCGACGGCGTCGCGGATCGCCCGCGCCTCCTCGTCATGGCTGGAACCGCTGAGCGCGATCAGCAAGCCGAAGCCGGCTTCGCGCGCGCCACGCTCGATCCCGCGAAGCAAGCCGAGTTCATAGGTCTCGCCCATATTGGGAAGAATCCAGGCGATCAGACTGCGCTGCGTGTCCCGCGCGTATTGCGCGCCCGGGCGCACGATGGTGCCGAGACGAGGCGTGCGGGTTACCAGACCGGCGCGCGCCAACTCGGTAAGGGCGGCGGAGGCGGTGACCCGGCTTACGGCGTGGGTTCGCGCCAACTCCATCTCGGTGGGCAGATGGTCGCCCGGTCGGTACACACCGGCCATGATCGCCTCGCGAAGATCCCGTGCGATGCGCCGGTAGCGGGCCCGCTCCGATTTCACTTCACCGTTATTTGCTTTAGCAATTATAGACATGGGGACGCGCCTCAATAATGCTCACCGGCATCTGCTTGACAGCCCACGCGCAAGGGCCTAAGCTGGCATCCATGCGAGAGAGCATAGCGCACGGAAATTGATAAGGCAAATGCGCCGTGTGCTCCGGCGCGGAAGGGAGGGACGATCGGCCTAAGACCGACCATGATGGGCTGACCACGGCGATCACGCCGGCTGTGATCGTCAGGGACAATGACGACTTATCGGCATCTGCCGCCTTATCCCGTCACGAGGAGAGATCATGCGCAAACTAAGCACGAATCTCAAACGTCTCGCGCTGCTTGGCACGTTCGTCGCGCCCGCCATGCTGGCCGGCGCTCACGCTCCGGCCCGCGCCGCCGGCCCGGTTACGATTACCATCGCCTTTGACGAATTCGGTCCGCCTTCAGGCTATCAGGACCTCAAGTGGTGGAAACAAATTACTCCCTCAATCGAGTCCGCGAATCCCAACATCAAGATCAAGCTCGAGCCGATCGTGGCCTCTGAAGGCGACTTCTATACAAAGATCGACTTGATGATGCGTTCGGCAAGCACGGCGCCGGATCTGGTGAAGGAAGACAGCTTCCTGATCGGTTCCGATGCTACCGCCGGCTACTTGACCCCCTTGAACAAGTACCTGGCGACGTGGCCGGACTACAAGGCGCAATGGTTCCCCGGCATGCAGTCTATTACCACCTTCAAGGGCCAGAACTACGGGGTAATGAACGGCACCGACGATCGGCTTGTCTGGTACAACAAGGACGTCTTCAAGAAGGCCGGTCTGCCGACCAACTGGCAACCAAAGAACTGGGCTGATATTCTCTCCGCGGCGCGCACGATCAAAGCCAAGGTGCCGGGCGTGGTGCCGATGAACCTCTATTCCGGCATTCCGGCCGATGAAGCCTCCACGATGCAAGGCTTCGAGATGTTGCTCTACGGGACCAAGGATCCGCTCTATGATTACAAGACCGGCAAGTGGGTCGCTTCCAGCAAGGGCTTCATGGACGCCTTGAATTTCGTTAAGACCGTCTATGACCCCAAGAATCTGCTCGGACCCACTAACGATATCGCCCTGAACGGCAACGCGGGCAACATCATTGCCCAGCAACTGCTTCCCAAAGACAAGCTGGGGATCGACATTGACGGTTCGTGGGTACCGAATAACTGGTACTCGACCGGGGCCGCCCCCTGGCCGCAGTGGCAAAAGGTCATGGGCGAGGCGAAGATGCCGACCGAATTCGGCCAAAAGCCCGGCTCTGTTACGATGTCCGGCGGCTGGGCCTACTCAATCAGCAGCAAGAGCAAGAATCCCGCCGCGGCGTTCCAGGTGATCCAGGCTGCCAATAGCCAGGCCAACCTGGCTGCTTTTGATGTCCTGGATGGGCAGATTGCCCCTCGTAAGGACATTTCCAGCGTGCCCGCCTACGCCAACGTGCCGCTGAACCCCTACTTTACCAGTCTATTGAGCTTCACGCAGTTCCGTCCCGCTTTCCCGGTCTATCCGAAGATCTCCAACCAGATCGACCTGGCCATGGAGAATGTGATGACCGGTACCGCCGCCAAAGATGCCATGTCCAGCTTCAGCGCCGCGGTCAAAGGTATTGCCGGCGCCGCCAACATCGAGTCGCGCTAAGCCTACCGATCAACCCATTGCAGCGTAATCCATGACCGCCGCCCAAAAGGCGGCGGTCATGGACTAAAGCGTAGATCGCAGCCACCAGTCGAGGAGTAGGGTCTTGCAGGCCGAGGTTGGTTATCCTGTCCCCGCGTTTCCCCGGCGCCGAAGGCGCTTTAGGACGGGCGTCCTGTTCATGGTGCCCGCCCTGCTGATGTTGTTGTTTTTCTTCCTGGGACCCGCCGCTTACGCGGTGTACGTCGGGTTCACCAACATGGCGCTTACCGGCAGCGGCGCCGCTACTCCCGCGTGGATCGGCCTCGACAACTTTCACGAGATCCTGAAGGACCATCAGTTTTTCGACGCGCTGCGCATCTCGCTTACCTACCTGGTAGGCTCGGCGCTCATCGGGCAGGCCGTGCTTGGCATGCTGCTGGCCCTGCTTATGCAAAAACGGCGCCCACTCTTTAAGTCGGTGCTTGGCGGTCTTATCGTGGCCTGCTGGGTCATGCCCGACGTAGTGGCAGGCTATTTGTGGTTTTCCTTTTTGCATGTCGACCTCATGGGCCTCGGTACGGGCACCGGCCTGTTCACTTCGATCGTGAGTGCCTTCGGCGTGCCGCAGCACGCCTGGTTGCAGGACTACCCGATGGCGTCGATCATCGTGGCGAACACCTGGCGCGGCACCGCGTTTTCCATGCTCCTCTACTCCTCGGCCCTGGAAGGTATCGCCCCGGAGCTATTGGAGGCGGCATCCATCGACGGCGCCGGCCTGTGGGCACGGGTGCGGCTGATCATTCTACCCATGCTCAAAGGGACTATTGCTACCGATTTGCTGCTTATTACCCTGGCCACGCTCTCCGACTTTACCCTGGTGACAGTACTGACGGGCGGCGGCCCCGGCTTCGATACCCAGTTGCTGACCATCTATATGTATCAGCATGCCTTTAAGTTCTATGAATTAGGTTACGGGACGGCTATCGCCCTCTTGATCATCGCGACCGGCGCCATCCTCTCCTTGCTCTATATTCGCGTGTTGCGCGTGGAAATATAGGAGGGCCGGTATGCGACGTCGCCTCTTCATCCCCACGGCGCTCACCGCCTATCCTATTCTGGTCCTTCTGGGGCTCTTTTTCGCGCTCCCCTTCGTGTGGCTGGTCGTGGCAAGCCTTACGCCGCACGCGAATCTAGGTACGGTATGGTTCTCTACGGTCAGCCTGGATAACTATCGCTATATCTTCGATAACGGCTATACCGAGGGATTCAAGAATAGTCTCATTCTGGGCGGCAGCACCATGGTGCTGGTGATCCTGCTCAGCTGTGGGGCAGGGTATACGCTGTCGCGCTACCAGTTTCCGTTTAAGCAGACCGTGATGCTTGGCATCCTCTTCTGCACCGGGCTGCCGATTCTTGCCCTGGTCTTCCCCCTGTACGCTCTCTACGTGCAGCTCAATTTGGTGGACTCCACGGCCGGCGTCATCTGTTTCTTTGTCGCATCAGCCCTCCCCTTCAACACCTGGCTAATGAAGAATTTTCTGGATTCGGTGGCGATAGACCTCGAGGAGGCGGCCTGGGTTGACGGCTGTTCTACCTTCGGTTCCTTTGCGCGCATTGTGTTGCCGCTCTCGGCGCCCGGCATTGCCGTAGTCGGCATTCTAAGCTTCGTCGGCGCCTACACCAACTTCTTCATTCCGTTCATCCTCTACACCAGCCCCGATAAATTCCCCGCCTCGGTCCAGCTATTCAGCTTCTTCGGCAGCTACGGTCAGGTGGATTACGGGCAGATTGCCGCCTATGCCATGCTCTATACGTTGCCCGCCGTGGCGCTGTATCTCTTCGTGTCGCGGGTGTTTGTCAAGGGGATCAATATAGGCGGGACAAAGGGATGAAGTTTGTCAGGCTGTTGGGACTGGTCTGTGTACTGGTCTGGCAGCAGTCCCTGGGAGGTTCCCCGGCCGCGGCGTCCGGGTGCCGCGTCGGGGAGCGAACTTCGCTCGCCCTGCCGGGGCAGGTCGACAGTCTGGCGGCCTCCGACACGAGCGCCAACGCCGTCGCCCTGATCGGCAAGCCCGGCGCATTCGTGCGTTTCCTTCCTCACGACTCGCTGGTCGAATTGCACACCGAGAATCCGTCCCGCCTCGTGCGCACCACTCCCCTGCCAACCTATCTGACTGCTCCAGGGTTGGCCGTCCCGCCTACCGGCTCAAAGCAATACGTGCTGGTGGACTCTACCCTGATCACGATGGACGGCGCCGGTGGCAGGCCAATCGCCCGGCAGAACATTGCTATGCAGGCCATTGGCTGGCCGGCGGCGATTACGGCGGACGCTTCCGGCGACATCTACTTGATTGGCCAGCCGAACGGAACCATGGAGGCGCAGGCGTACGCATTCAAGGCCGATCGTTCGGGCGCCTTGCACCAACGTTGGCGAGCGCCGCTGGGCCTGACGCACGCCGGAACCTGGATCGGATTGACGGCGCACGGGCTGCTTGCCGTGTATATGCCCGACTCACATGATGTGGAAGGCACGATGCTGTTACTGGAGGTTGGGCATGGCGGATTGCACGGCAGTTATGCCGTTTCGATGCCGCCTGTTGCCGCCGATGCGGGTCATGACAGGCTGTATCTTGCCGGCGCGGGCGCCATTCACGCCCTTGCCCTTCACTCCGGCACTCCCGTCGCGACCGTAGCCGGGGATACGCCGCCGGCAATTGCCGGTAAGTTGGGCCTGGCCGCTTTCGTCCGTGCCCGACGACTGATCGTGGCGCGGGACAGCGATTTACACCCTATACTTACGATCCCCCTCCCCGGCAGCTTGTCCGTCACGGCCCTCGCCTGGCAGGGGTCGAGCCTACTGGTAGGGAACGCACGGGGCGTCACGCGCGTGAGTCTGGACAATTGCCCATGATGCATCGAATGTTCAAGGTAGTAAATGCACAGCAGCCGGAATCGGTCCCGGCATAGAGTGGAGAACACAGTGGATCACAACGCGCGGCGATTGCGGGCACGAGCCGCGGAGCAACTGATCGCCGCCATCCGCGAG
>JAICHN010000333.1 GCA_025924845.1 Chloroflexota bacterium
GACGGCTCACGCTCGAACCCGGCGTGGGCCAGCAAGCGGGCGAGGATCTGGATTACCTCCCCCCCCACCAAGCGCCCGGCCTGTTCGGTGCGCTAAAAGCTGCCCCAGAACGTATGCACGGGATCCTGGTCGCCGCAACAGCCGTTGGCGAAGAGCGCCACCACGCCGGGGAAGGTCTGCTCGATCAGGCGGGAGGCCACCCCCGGATAGTCGGCCGAGATCAGCAAGTTGTTCTCGCGCAAGGTGACCGGATGACAGGTGTAGCTGTAGAGTACGGCGATGGGGGCGTCTCGCTCATCCACTACCAGGAGCACCGGAATGTTCGGATCGACCGGCGTGCCCCCTTCCCGGTAACGGCGCCGATTGTAGGCCAGGCCGTGCAGTTCGCCCGCCCCCACGGCGAGCCGGGCGGGACGGAGCGTATGCCAGGCGGCAAGGACGGCACCGGCCAACTGGGCCTGGAGGGTGCGCGTCCAATCCTCGTCCGCTTTCCACTCGCGCGCTCGGAAACGACCGTAGGGATTGTCGGCCAGCCAGGGCATCGGTCCGGAATGGGTATGTGAGGTGGTCACCAGTATATGGTCGGCGGGAATGTCGGTTTGCGCGGCGACTCTGGTCCGGATCTCCTGGACCGCGGCGGCGTCGAGTTGCAGCAGATCCACGGTGAGCAGGGCCAGCTTGGTTTGCCCATCGTCCAGTACCAGGGCCTTCCCCTGCAGATCGTCATGTACGCCCACCGAGCCGCTCTTCCGGCCCGAGTAGCCCGCTAGATCAACGCCGATCGGCGGCGTGACGCGGACCGCCGTCGCGCCCGCGCGCAATGCAGCCATGATGTAAGTCCCTCCTTTGTCACAAGGGCACAGCGAGCGAATCCGCGTGCTTCGTTACCTTCTCGATGGCCGCCACCACATCCTCGACGTCGGCATGCGAACCGAGCAGCACATGCTGCGAGAGTCCCATCCCCGTCTCCCCTGCGAGGCGCTCGGCATTGGGGCAGTGGACCGCCGCGAGGTCCAGGCCACGGCCGACCAGACCGGCCACCACCGCACTGGTCGCCGCCGTGGGGCGGAACAACGGATTCTTGTAGATCACGGGATTCCCCGCTCCAAGGGGGATGCCTTCCGCCTGCACCGCCTGGATAAACCGCTTGCGGGGCAGCCCGCCACAACGCTCGGCCTGGTAGCGCAGGCTGAAGTAATAATAAGCCTGGCGCGTGATGCGCGGGTCGGGCGGCAGCGGCTGGGCCGGACCGTCCAACTCACGTAGGCAGCGATCCAGGTGGGCGGCATTGTCGGCCCGCAACGCGGTAAGTTCCTCAAGGCGACTAAACTGCGCCAGCAGCAGCGCCGCCTGCAACTCGGGGAGACGATAGTTCCAGCCCCAAGGGCTTTCCGTCAAACTGCTTCCCGGGGGGATCCGCCCGCAGTTGACCAGAGCCATGCATGTTTCGGCAAAGCGCTGATTATTAGTGGTGAGCATGCCCCCTTCGCCGGAGGTCATCACCTTGGTCATCTGAAAGCTGAAGGAGCCGAAATCACCCCATGATCCGATGCCCCGTCCGCGCCATTGCGATCCATGGGCATGCGCCGCATCCTCGATCACGATCAGATTATGGCGTTTGGCCACGTCAAGAAGGCCGTCCAGATCGACGGGTCGTCCCCCAAGATGGACCGGGATCATCGCCCGCGTCCGATCGGTGATCGCGGCCTCGGCTGCCGCCGGATCGAGCGACCCGGTTTGCGGATCGACATCGGCGAAGACCGGTACGGCACCCAGGGACAGCGGGGCCGATGCCGTGGCGATCCAACTGATTGGCGGTACGATCACCTCATCGCCGACGCCCACGCCTGCCGCGCGCAACGCCACTTCCATCGTCACCGTCCCGTTCGTGGCGGGGATACCGTAGCGCGCGTCGTGGAACGCGGCAAAGCGCGCCGCCAGTTCGTCGCTCTTGTAGCCGGAATCATTCATAAAGTTTCCGCCCCAGCGGCCACTCTCGATAACCTCGACCACGGCATCTACTTCACGGCGGTCATGGATCGGCCATTGAGGGAAGGGCGTGGCGCGAACGGGCGCGCCGCCGGTGACGGCAAGCGTGGACATGAGTGTTTTCCTTTCGTGTAGCGGCGCCGCGTACGGAACGGGTTAAGCCGGCGTCAATTGGTCCCCAACATAGTGCTCGATGATCTTTTTAGCCGCGGCAATACCGCGACGCTCGTCACCTTTGCCCTCGAACTCGATGGAAAGCGGCCCCTGGTAGCCGCTTTCGCGGAGCAGGGCAAAGCATGCGCCAAGGTCAAAGGTCGGATGATCGCCGTCGGGGCCCACATCAAGAACTTTGGCATGGACGATAGCGGCATGAGGAAGCATGCGGCGCAGCCCATCCAGGCGGACCTCCGGGGCAAAATTGCCGAAGTCGGGGCACAGGCGGAAGTTTGGCGCCCCCACCGCCTCGTAAATTGCCATGATTGCCGACGGCGTGGCGGAGATGCCCCAATGATTCTCGAGCAACAGCAACAACCGGCGTTCAGCGCAATAAGCCGCCAGCTCCCGATAGCCTCGCACCACATTTGCGGTCGCCACTGCTTCGGAGAGGGAGCCGACATGGCCGGAATTGACGCGCACGGCGGTCGATCCTAGCGCGGCGGCCGCATCGATCCAACGGCGAAGCGTATTCAGGGCGGCGCTTTCACCCTGGGCAAGTCCGTCCGCGTCGATCGGCACGTTGATCACGCGACAACCGGCCGCGCGCACCGCATCGGCGATCATGGCGATATACGGCGGATCATCGGTCGCAAGGTGGGTCTGGCAAATCTCCAGGTCCGCAATGCCATACGATTGGGCCAGGGCCGGGAAGGTCTGAACCGGGATCACCTCCCCGTCCGACTCGGGTGACCAGTTGCCGGTTCCATAGTAGGGCAGATGGCGGTGAAGGCTCCAACTGGAAAGCGCGAGACTTAGCATGACTCTCCTTCTACGTACAACTCAGGCGTTGGCTGCCGCGGCGCCCTCGGCGTGCCACCAATCGCGCAACTCGTCGCGATGCGCCGCGATCTTGGCGACGCTGTCCGCGATCAGCCCCATGCTCTCGCTTCCGGCGAGGAGGATGGGGTGGGGAATGGTAACCTGCTCGTGGTCGCAGAGGCGCTCCGTGATCGGCAAGCGGATCTGGTCGTAACGGGGCAGATTCGGGAGGCCGCGCAGCGGCGACATCTGGAGCGCCTCCGCCGAAAAGGCGGGATAGCGATACACCGGTTCACCGTAGCCGGCGCTCGCCGGGACGCCCTCCGCCTTCAAGGCGGCCAGGAAGGCGGCGCGCGGCAATCCGTCGAGCGCTTCCTCCTGATAGCGATAGATGGCGAAATAGTAGCCGCGCCGCGTGACCCGCTCGTCGCGCCGTTGGGGGAGGAGAATGCCCGTCTCGGCCAGCGCCGCGTCCAGCACCTGGCCGGCCTGATCGCGGCGTCGCACCTGCTCAGGCAAATTCTTGAAGAGAGTGAGCAAGAGCGCGGCCTGGAACTCGCTCAACCGGTAATTCGAGGCCAGCGCATAGTGCATGTAGCCCGGCCGATCCATCCGGCGCCCGATATGGTGGAGCAAGCGCGCCCGCTCGGCGAGGTCATCGTCGTTGGTGACGATAATGCCGCCCTCCCCGCTGGGCAGCGACTTGCTCTCCTGAAACGAGAAAGAGCCGAGTGCGCCAAGCGCCCCCACCCCGGTTCCTCGCCATTGGGTGCCCTGGGCGTGGGCCGCATCCTCAATCAGATAGATACCGTGGTCCCGGGTGAGGGGCAACAGGCGATCGAAATCGATCGGATAGCCGCCATAATGGACCCCGATGATCGCGCGAGTGCGCGGCGTAATCGCCGCCGCTGCCGAATCGGGATCGATAGTCAGCGTCTCGGGATGCACATCGGCGAAGACCGGGATCGCCCCAACCTCGGCCACGGCGGATGCGGTGGCGATAAAGGTAAGGGCGGGCACGATCACCTCGTCGCCGATCCCGATATTGAGAACGCGCAGGATCAACTGCAGCGAGACCGTACCGTTGGCCACGGCGATACCGTGGCGCGCATCCTGGAACGCGGCAAAGGCAGTCTCGAATTGCTCGGCATACGAGTTGGGATGGAGCCGGCCCCAGCGCCCGCTCTCCAGCACTTGCCGGAGGAGGGCTTCTGCCTCGGAGTCGGCGACGCGGGGCCAGGCCCCGCCGCGTGCCTCTAGATCGGCGGCGACGGCGGGGCCTCCGGTAAGGGCGAGCGCGGTCATCTGTGGTCTCCAATCTCATTCAGCAGTTGCAGAGCGCCGTCCACCAGCACGTCGCCGACCACGGGGGTGTAGGGCGGCAACAGTAGGGCGCGCGGCACCAGGGTGGAGGCGTAGCCGCCTGTCGCGAAATCCTCGCGGTCGGGGATGTAGCCGATAAAGTGCCCGGCCAGGGTGCTGACCACGGTGATCGGGAACGGCGAATGTTCCCGAATGCGATCGCTCAGCCCAGTGAAAATCTCGCTCGGCAATTGCAGCCAGGCTTCCTCGTTCAGGAGCAGCGCCGCCAGGGGAGCGATCACCTCGGTCGGCTGCGTGGCCAGGCCGGCGCTCATCGTCTCCGCCCAGAAGGCGTCAAATCGGGCCCAGGCGCGGTCTTCAACGCCCTCGTCGGTGACATGCACCGAGCCGAAGCGCGTGCGCCGCTCCTCCACCGTCGCCTCGATAGCTTCGGCGGTCAACGGCTGCAGCGGAAGCGCGACGTTGCGCTGCCGGACACGTAGGTGCAGGCGCGGCGTGGTAGCGGTGGAGCGCAGCAGATCCAACAGCGCGAGCGTGACCACTTCCGCGCTCAGGTTCATGCCCTGGAAGGCAAAGTCATGCCAGGCAACGACGGGATCGATGTCGCCGCAGGGGCCGAGCCGGAAGATCGCCTCGCCATAGCCTTCCTCGGCCAGACGGCGGATCACCTGGCCGGGCCAATCGGCGGAGACCGCCGTACCGGCCGGCGTGCGCCGATCGATAGTCACCGGATGGCAGCCGTGGGTGAACAGCACAACCCAGGGCGTCCCTTCCGCCGTATCGATCCGAAACAGATGTAGGCCGGGATCGAAGGGGCCGTCGGCACGGACGCGATTGTATCCCAGCGCATGCACCAGGCCGTGCGCGGAGCCGAACCGCGCTTCCCGCAGATCCGAAGCGGCGATGGCCGCTTCGATGCAGCGGCCGGGTAGCGCGGCCACGTATGCGGGGTCCATGACGCCCATCCCGTTGATTGGGCCGGTAGAGGGTCCGGAGTGAGTGTGGGTGCTGCTCACCAATACACGTTCCGGCTCCAGCCCTACCGCCTCGCCGGCCAGGATGGCGATGGCCTCGCTGGTCTCTTGGGACAGGCCGATCAGATCGAGGGTGAGCAGGAGCACCTGCTCGCCGTCGTCACCCTCGAGCAGGAGAGCGCGGACGAAAAGATCATCATGGACCTCGGTTGCTCGCCGCTCGAGATACATCCCGTAACCACAGAGTTCCACGCCAAGCGGCGGCGTGATTGCCGTCTTCGCGAATCCCGCGCGCCCCATATCGTTATTGCCCCCCTGAAGATCTCGATCCTGTGTACGTCATTGTCGTAGGGGCACCCCTTGTGGGTGCCCTGGTTCGGGTCGCCGAACCCAGCGCATGTTCTCAAACCTCTGTTCTCAACCATCGCTGCATGCGAGCCGCCCGCTCACGGGCGGCTCGCATGCAGCGATCGAAGATCACCCCTACATGGAAACCTTGTAGGGCAGGGTGGGAAGCAGACTGGTAAGCTGCTGGTTTGCCTTGTCCA
>JAICHN010000334.1 GCA_025924845.1 Chloroflexota bacterium
GCGCGCTGGCTCACCCTGGAGGTTCGCGTCTCCAATACCGCCGCCCAGGCGCTCTACCGCAAGTTTGGTTTCAAGCCCGCCGGAGTCCGCCCAAAATACTATAGCGACAATCGGGAGGATGCCTTAATCATGTGGACCGATGAGATTCGCTCCACGGCCTTTCAAGAACGCTTCCAGGCCCTGCGTGAGGATCTGAGAACCCGATTGATTCAGGCAGGTGATCTGGCGCCCGAAACCGACACCCTGGCTCCGAAAAGGCGACGATAGGATGAACATTCTCGGTATAGATACTTCATGTGATGACACCGCCGTGGCCGTGGTACGTGATGGACGTACCATTCTGGCTAACATCGTGCGATCCCAACTGCGCGCCCATGCCCAATATGGGGGAGTGGTGCCCGAGGTAGCGGGCCGGGCGCACCTGGGAGACATGGCCGCGGTGCTGGAGGAGGCTCTGACCGTTGCCGGCATTGGTCTGGCAGACCTGGATGCGGTGGGCGTGACTTATGGGCCGGGTCTGAGCGGCTCATTGCTGGTAGGGCTGAGCTTCGCCAAGGGCCTGGCCCTGGCGCGCGATCTCCCCTTGCTCCCCGTTAACCACCTGGAAGGGCATGTGTATTCCAATTGGCTCCTCCCCGTCGGCGCCGATGAGCAAGCGGAGCCTCGCTTTCCTGTGCTGGTGCTGATCGTCTCAGGGGGACATACGGAATTGTTGCTCATGCGCGATCACTGCCGCTACGAGTGGTTGGGCGGCACGCGCGACGACGCGGCCGGTGAGGCGTTCGACAAAGTGGGCCGACGGCTCGGGTTGGGCTTTCCGGGCGGGCCGGCCATTCAACGTGTCGCCGAGGGTTACGCGGGCGAGCTGCCGCGCTTGCCGCGCGCCTGGCTCCGAGGTACCTATGATTTTAGCTTCAGCGGCCTCAAAACCGCTGTGTGGCAATTAATGCGGGAGCAGGCTCTGGACGCCGATAGCGCTGCTATCGCCGCCGCTTTCCAGGACAGCGTCGTGGATGTGCTGGCCACCAAGGTGTTGCAGGCCGCCCAGGAGTTCGGCGCGGCCACGGTGGCTATCTGCGGAGGCGTCGCGGCCAACGCGGCGCTTCGCGCACGGGTGGCAAGCGATGTGTTAGTCCCGGTGTGTATCCCGCCTCTGGCGCTCTGCATGGATAACGGGGCGATGATCGCGGCCGCTGCCTACTACCGCTGGCAGCATCCGGAGACCCTCCCCGATGACGTTGACCCACTCGAAGTGGAAGTCGAGCCGGGACTGGCCCTGCCCGCCATGAAACGGCCCTGAACTAAGAGTCACGTTTATGGGCTGGAGGGCCGGCGGCCACGGTAGCGGGAACGCGGGTCCGCTTCAGGCGTTGCCGAATGAGTAGAGGTCGATCAAGAGGCCGAACCGCTGGTCCGGCCTCTTGCCTTGGGCCGCCGGCCTACAGGGCCATCAGCAGCGGCTTCTCCAGAACGCGCCGAAGGTCGGCCAGGAAGCGAGCGCCGCCCGCCCCATCGGTGGCCCGATGATCGGCGGACAGCGTGACTTTCATGATCTCACCAATCGCCAGCTCGCCCGCGCGCACGACCGGCACCTGACGCACCGAACCCACGGCCAGAATGGCGGCCTGGGGCGGATTGATGATGGCGATGAAGTTTTCCACATCGAACATCCCCAAGTTACTGATCGTGAAGGTCCCGTCGGCGTAATCCTCCATCCTGAGCTTACCGGTCCGTGCTCGTTCCACCAGGGCACGCGTCTCGCGAGCGATCTGGCCGAGGGACTTGCGATCGGCGTCTGGGACAACCGGGGAAACCAGGCCGTCATCGGTCGCTATAGCCACCGATATATTGACGCGCTCAAACATTACGAGCTTGCCGTCGCGATAGGTACTGTTAAGCTCGGGATGCCTTTGAAGGGTCCAGGCGCATGCCTTGACCACCAGATCGTTGACCGAAACCTTTAAGCCGCCTTCAGCCTGCTCGTTGAGCGAAGCGCGTAATTTGAGCGCTTCCGCCATGTCTACGTCCACCGTGATGTAGAAATGCGGCGCCGTTTGCTTGCTCTCGATCATCCGGCGCGCGGCAACAAGCTGGATCCGCGTCAGAGCGCGTTCGTTGCCGCCGACCGACACGGTCTCAGGCGCGGCGGGCGCGGGCTGCACGGGCGCGGGCGCGGCGGCAGCCGTCCCGGATTCGATAGCGGCCTCCACGTCATCCCGCACGACTCGACCTCCTGGCCCTCGTCCCGAGATACGGGTCAGATCCAGGTTGTGCTCCTCGGCGAGCCTGCGAGCCAACGGAGACGCCTTAATGCGCTCACCCTGCTGCTGAGCGGTCTGCCCGTTGCTCGGGGCAGCGCCGGCCGACACCTCGGAAGGGACGGACGGCTGGGGCGGAGCGGGCTGGGGCGCCGGTGCCTGGGCAGCCACAGGGGCGGCGTTCTGAGCAGGCGCGGTCGCCGGTTTTTCAGCGGGCGCGGCGGGTTTGGCCGCGGCAGGCAAATCGGCAGGCGGCTGCTCGCCCTCTTTCAAGAGGATAGCAATCGGCTTACCGACCTCCATCGACTGACCCTCGGGGACGAGAATACGGTAGAGCTTACCGGAGCTGTAGGCGTTGACCTCCATATTGACCTTCTCGGTCTCGATCTCGGCCACGACGTCATTCGTATTGACCTGATCGCCTTCGTGCTTCAACCAGCGGACGATCTTTCCCTCGGAAGCATCGGCGCCCGTCTGCGGCATCAGGACCGTGCTGGGCATGGTCACCCCCTCCTAGGCTTTGTACAGCAATTGGCGTGCCGCCGTGGCCACGTGCTCTTCACGCGGGTACGCTTCACGTTCGATATTCTTGGCGTAAGGCAACGGCACTTCGGCGGCGGCGAGTCGAGCCACCGGAGCGTCGAGATAGTCAAACGCATCCTCGTAGATCCTACTGGCGACCTCGGCCCCCATACCGCCCGCGCGCCAGTCCTCGGAGAGCACCATAGCGCGATTGGTCTTGCGCACCGACGTAACCACGGTCTCCATATCCAGCGGTCGGAGGCTGCGAAGATCGATCACCTCAGCCTCGATCCCCTCCTCGGCCAGATGAGCCGCGGCCTGCAGGGCGATCAGGACCATTCTGGAATAGGTGACGATTGTCACATGCTTGCCGGGCCGTTTCACATCGGCCTGACCGAACGGAATGGTATATTCGCCGGTGGGAATCTCTCCCTTTGTGGCATAGAGCTTGGTGTGTTCGATAAAGACCACCGGATCCTCGCTTCGCACGGCGGTCTTCAACATGCCTTTGGCGTCGTAGGGCGTGGCCGGCATGACTACCTTAAGACCTGGCGTATGAGCGAAGAACGACTCTAAACTCTGCGAGTGGGTCGCTCCTACCTGCGACCAACCGGCAGGGGTGCGGATAACCAACGGCACGCGAAAATGGCCGCCGAACATATAGTGGACCTTTGCCGCGTTGTTGATGATCTGATCCATAGCCACGAGGGCAAAGTTGATCGTCATCAATTCGACGATCGGTCGGAGGCCGCCCATGGCGGCGCCGACTCCAGTGCCGACGAAGACGGCCTCCGCCAACGGCGTATCGCGGCAGCGTTTGGGACCGAACTCTTCGAGTAGGCCCTTCGTGACGGCATAAGAGCCGCCATAGGCATTGATATCCTCGCCCATGATAAATACGCGCTCGTCCGCGCGCATTTCCTCGCGCATCGCCTCGCGGAGCGCTTCACCGTAGGTGACGGTAGGCACTTAATACTCCTATCGCTTGTGCGAAAATCGCAGTGATCGGCACGATCCGGCGCGGAAATCGACGCTGGGACGGTCGCTGCCATGAACCGTCGTGCTCTGTTTCGGCGCGGGCGAGCGGATAAACCGACCCACTCGACCGCGGGCACCACCTAAACCAAGACACCGGCAGCGGCGACTTAGCCTGCCCAGGGAGGACGAAAGTCGAATCCGGCGGTGTCAACGTACACGTTGCTATACAGGTCATCCAGGGTAGGCTCGGGACTTTCCTCGGCGAACTGTACCGCGTCGTCCACGATGTCCTGCGTCTCCTGATCCATCCGTTCCAGCTCGTCCGCCGATACCGCCCCGATCTCCAGCAAGCGGCGGGGGCAGCTCTTGACCGGATCGTTCCTCTTTCGCTCCTCTACTTCCTCCTTGGACCGATAGAGTTGCGCATCCACGGCGGAGTGGCCACGGTAGCGATAGGTCATTGCCTCGATCAGCACGGGACCGTTGCCGGCGCGCGCGTGGGCGTAGGCCTCCGAGCATTCACGATACACCGCCAGCACATCCTGTCCGTCAACCACACGGGTGGGCATATTATAGCCGGCGGCCTTTTCGGCCACGCCGGACGCCGCCGTGGTGTGGGCGATGTGCGTCCCCATGGCATAAAGATTGTTCTCGCAGAGGAACACGACCGGTAACTTCCACACCGAAGCAAGGTTCAGCGCCTCATGGAACTCTCCCATGTCCGTCGCGCCGTCCCCGAAGATGACCAGCGTGACCTCATCCCGTCCCTGGTAACTGGATGCCAGCGCCATGCCCACGGCCAGGGGTAAGTGAGCCGCCACGATCGCATAGCCGCCATAGAAATTCCGCTCCGGGTCGCAGAGGTGCATGGAGCCGCCCTTACCATGGCTGGTACCCGTTGTCTTGCCGAACAGTTCAGCCATGACGCGGCGCGGACTGGTGCCCCGGGCCAGCGCGTAGCCGTGATCGCGATAGTGGCTGAAAATATGATCGCGAGGCTCGAGGGCGTTGATGGCGCCAACCCCCACCGCCTCTTCACCGATATAAAGGTGCAGGAATCCGCCGATTTTTCCCGCGGCGTACATCTCCGCGCATTTCTGTTCAAAGCGCCGAATCAACAGCATCTGGCGGTAGAAATCGATTAGGCGGGCAGGTTCGAATCCCTGCAAGGTCCGTTCTTGTTGTTCGACGCTCAAAGCCGTCACGTCCTTCCTGCCGGCATGTCAGGCGCGTTGCCTCGCAATTAACCGCTGGTATGGTACTTCCGGTCTAACTGAGGGTCAAGCGCCGCCGAAAGTCCACCTTGAACACCCCGGCGCGACCAGGCGGGATTACGATAGATGGACGATTCGTGCCGAGCCGAAAGGAGATCAACGCTTGTCCGGCGATGTACTTGCCCACGACCGTACGCACGCGTCCGGCCCTCGCTTGCCGACCGACCTATCCCCGGAGACGCGGCGGCTCGCCCTGCTACTCGCGGCGGAGCCCGCCGCCGAGTTGCGTTGCGACCTGCCGTCCCCGCCGGGAATCAATGAGTGGTGGGAGCCGGTGTCGATCCACCGCAAGGGCCGGACGGTGGCCTCGATGCGCCTGAGCAAGACGGCGACGCGCTACAAGGCTCACGCCGAGGCGGTGCTCCTGCGCCAGGGTTTCGACGTGGTGGCGCTTGAGGACGAGTTCCGCGATCTGTGGCTGCAACTGCACATCGTGAACTACATCGCCACGCCGATGGCGCGCGACGCGGACGGGCCGCTGAAACCGCTCCAGGATCTGTTTTGCTCGCTCCTTGCCGTGAACGACGCCCGTGTGCGTTATAGCGCGGCGAGCCTACAGCTTGATCCGGATCATCCCCGCGTACAGGTGCGGATCGAGGGCTACCAGGTGTGGGATGCGTCCGGCGCCGGTGGCCCCTTTTATATACTGCGCCCTCAAGACAGCCCAAACGGCAGGCGCTGCGAGGCGCTTCAGATCACGCCCCGCCGTGTGCCCACGCCCCGCGCCCGCCTCGCCGCCCTATTGGCCACAGGCCAGGACACC
>JAICHN010000335.1 GCA_025924845.1 Chloroflexota bacterium
AAGATACTGCCCGCGGCGAAAATGAAACCGAAGCGCACCTGAAAGCTGCCCAACAGCGCCGCTACCAGAAGTGAAGTCAGGGTGGTCATGGTGCCGCTGCCGATCCGTACCGAACTCATCAGTCGGCCGCGAAACTCACGAGGATAGACATGTTCCATCACGGCGGCATAGAACGGCGAGGCGATATTGCCGCTGATCTGGAATACCGAGGCCAGGATCAAATAGAACCATGGCGCGCTGGACAGCACAGTGAGCAGCATGATGCCGCGGCCCACCGTCCAGGCGATAAACATGAAGCGACGTCCACCGGGGCCGCGAATGGCCAGCGACACCGGCAAGGCCAGGATCGAGCCTACGGCGGGCATCGCCACCAGGACGCTGATGCCCAGTGGGCTGACCCCGATCGTCGCCCCTACGACATAGAGATAGCTGACTACGGAGCCGTTGAACATGCCGAACAACAGGGAACTGATCAGGTCGAGTCGGAAGTCACGACGAACCTGGTCACTGATCGGCGCGCCTACGAATAGCGAGCCTCGCATGGCGCGGGCAGCATAGCGGATCGATGCTAGCCTACCCACTCCCGATCAATTCCTCCCGCTGCTTCGTTTCCTCCAGTGTATAACGCGATACCGTTTCCAGGTTCCGCGTCCCCCTACATCTTGCGGCGGCGCCACACCTGGGCCTATAGTTAGATATATGGCTGCCAGCGCACTTTCCACCCTGCCGGGCGACAGTTTCCAGCGCCAATATGATTTATTGCGGTTCAGCGAAGAACTGCAAGGCGTGCTCATGCGTTGCGGCGACGAATGCGGAGTCTGCGGCGCCGTGATCCATCGCACCGTGGCGGCCCTGGAAGCGGAAGCCGGGTGCCTGGCCCTCTACGACACCATCTCCGGTGACTTTGACGTGGTGTCGCATACGAGGGGGCATACCGATTGGCCGGTGCCCCTGTTCGCCCGCGTCCTGGCCGAAGGGCACGCCGTGCAGAGTGACGGCGAACTGGCGGTGCCGTTCGCGGGCGGCGCCCATCCCAGCGGCGTGCTTGCCTTACGGCGCGCCTTGCCGTTTTCGCGGCACGAACGGCAGGCTCTGCGCGGGATTGCGGCCAAGGTGGGGGCGGAGTTGGAGCGGCGGCGCGACCTTGTGCTCGACGACGTGCTCGATGCCTTGCTCAAGAAAACCAAGCCAATCGATGTCTATACTCACGCCGTGCGCGAGTTGCGCCGCTTCGTCCATTATGACCATAGCGCGGCGATTATGACCTCGACGCGAGAGATGCACCAACTGGTGGTCCGCGTGGAGAAGGTGGTGATCGCCAAGGGCAGCAGCGAAACGCTTACCGACAGCCCCCGGGTGGGACACAAGTTAGCCCTTGATCCCGATCTGTATCGCACGCTTGGGCCGCTCGAGGAGCCCGTCCACGCGGTGCGCTATGGCGGCGGCGCCTGGCATGTGATGAGCGGCGATGAACGTGTGCTGTCGATGTGCGCCGCCACCGCGCTCAACGCGGCGGGCGACGGCAACCATCAGGAGGGCTCGCTCCTGCTGTGGCCCCTCACCTTCGGCGGCCAGATGCTCGGCGTGCTGCGGGTGTCGGCCCAGCGGCCGGGCGCCTTCGAGCCGCTGCAAACGCATATGCGCGTGCTGGAGCGCTTTGCTCGGTTGCTGTCGGTGACGATCTATCGATCCGATCTCTACTACCAGAGCGAGCGGCAACTCCAGGCGGTCAAGGAACTGAGCCGGCTTACCACCCACCCACTCTCGGTCGAGGATGTGTGCGCGCACACGCTTCGCTGCGCGCTCGGCGCCCTCCATGTGGACGCGGGGACGATCGGTCTGCTGCGCGAGGGGGGGAATATCGAGTTGGTAGCCCACATGGGCGGCACCGCCGGCTCGCCTCGGCGGCTCCGGGCCGGTGAGGGAATCAGCGGCATGGTCGCCATGACCGGCAAGGCGATCGCCGTACCGGACGTGCTGAAGGAGCCTGCCTACGTGGTGTTCGACGAGCATGTCCGCTCCGAGTTGGCCGTACCGATCATTTATGACGAAACCGAAGTGCTCGGCGTGCTCGACGCCCAATCGTTCCAGGTCAATCGCTTCCGCGAGGAGGACGAGGAAGTGATCAGCTTCCTGAGTGCCCTCGCCAACCAGGTAGCAATCGCCATCAAGCATGCGGGCCTGCGCGCCGAGGCGATGGAGCGGTTCGGGCTGGCCGGCGCGGTTTCGACCACGATGACCAATGCCGATTTTTATCAGCGCATATTGGCCGAGGATCAGGCTCGCCGCGCTCGCCAGGAGGTGCAGCAAGACCTCTCGCGCCGCCTGATGCGCACCGAGCGGGTGCAGGATATCTTGCAGGAGGTAGTCTCGCTCAGTCTGGAGCGTGCCGGCGGCGATGCTGCCTGTCTCTACCTGTTGCAGGACGGCGTCCTCACTCTCAAGGCCAGCCAGGTGCGCCGCGGCCGTCAGCCCTATTGGCTGCATCATTATCCCGCCGGCCAGGAAACGCTGAACAAGGCGGCGGCGACGTTCAGTGACGCGGGCGCCGAGCATGCCTGGGTGATCCGCCTGCCTGAACTGGTGCTCCGGCCGGGCACCGTGCTGCCCGCCTGCGATGCGGTGGTGGCGCCGCTCTATGGGCGATCGCGCACCCGTGGTCTCCTATGCGTCCTCCGCCTTTCCTCGCCGCGCCGACCGGCACCGGGACAAAACGAGGAGGAATTGCTGGCCACCGCGGCCGGTCTCGCCGCCGTGGCGATCGAGAAGCTCCGTCAGCGCGAGCAGATGCGCGCCCTCCACGCCATCGACCAGGCGATCGGGGCCGGAAAGCTGCTGGCCCCGGTGTTTGCCAAAGTCGTGGCGGGCAGCGTGCTCACCTCACCGGGCGACGGCACGGGCTACATCGCGCTGGCCTCGGGCGTGCTCGACCCCTCGGCGCCCGCCCTGTTCCGATCCGACCGCGGGCTGCGCGTGAGCGTCAATCCGGAAGATCGCGAGTTGGCGGAGGCGGCGCTGCGCACGGTGCGGCAGGAAGGACACACGGCGCTGCGGCGGGGGCCGAAGTTCCGCCGCTTGTTCCGCCTGCCCGACAGCGCCAATTCGGTGCTGGCGGCGCCCATCATGATGCGTGACGTCCTGCGCGGGGTGCTGGTCTTCTGGAACTCCCGTTCCTACGCCTTTACCGAGGAGGACGAGGATTGGGTGCGTGCCCTGGCGGCCGAGGCGGCAATTGCTATCGAGGCATGGGAGCGCGCCAATACGCTGCAGCGGCGCACCGACCAATTGCGCGCCGCCAACGAGCGCTTGGCGGCGGCCAGTAGGGCGAAGAGCGAGTTCCTCGCCAACATGAGCCACGAGTTGCGGACGCCGCTCAACGCGGTGATCGGTTTCTCTAAGTTACTTCTCGACCCTACCATGGCGGTCGAGATGTCGGACGAGGAACGCACGCAGTCGTTGGAGGACATTCACGATAGCGGCCATCACTTGCTTAATCTGATTAACGACATCCTTGACCTTTCCAAGGTCGAGGCCGGGCGCATGGTGATGGTTTTCGAGGAATTTTCGCTTTCCGGCCTGATCGATGCCGTGTTGACGGTGGGCGAAACCCTTGCCTCACAGCAATGCAAATGCCTCAACTTGCATTCCACGGTGGAACCACCCCTTGACATGATCAACTCCGACCCCGGCCGGGTCCGCCAGATCCTCTACAATCTGGTCTCCAACGCGGTAAAGTTCACGCCCGATGGCGGTACGGTGACGATCTGGGCTCGCGAGGAAGGTGGCTTGCTCACCGTACAGGTGTCGGATACGGGCATCGGCATCGCGCCGGAGAACAAGGAGCGTATTTTCGAGGAGTTTCAGCAGATCGACAGCTCCTCCGCCCGCTCCTATCCCGGTACCGGCCTCGGCCTCGCCCTTGCCAAAAAGCTGGTGCATCTGTTGGGCGGCGAAGTATGGGTGGACAGCGTGCTCGGCGAGGGGAGCACCTTCACCTTCACGCTTCCCCGATGAAATGCTGTATTCTGGTCGTGGAAGACAATCCGGTCAATATGCGGCTGGTACGTCTCATCCTGCGCACGCACGGCTACTCCGTATGCCAGGCGACGACCGGTCCCGAGGCGCTGCACCTTCTGGAAACAGAGCGGCCGGACCTGATCCTGCTCGATATGCAGTTGCCTGGCATGGATGGCTTTACGCTGGCCGCCCGCTTAAAGAGTGACCCGGCGACGAGCGCCATACCGCTGGTGGCGGTGACCGCCCTGGCCATGAAGGGCGACGGTGATCGGGTAATGGCGGCGGGCTGCGACGCCTACCTTCCCAAGCCGATCGATGACACGGAACTGATCGAGGTGATCGAGCAATGTATGGCCAAAGCACCTTAGCGGGGGGCGGCGCGCCGGCCGCTCATGTCCTGGTGGTGGACGACGATCCGCGCAACGGGCGCTTGATGCAACTGGTGCTGCGTGGAGAAGGCTACAAGACCACCGTGGCCGCGTCGGGCCGCGAGGCCATGGCCATTCTCCACGAGCAGCGCGTCGATCTGCTCGTGCTTGACGTAATGATGCCGGAGATGTCCGGCTTTGAGGTGTGTCGGCTGGTGCGGTCGGAGTCCTCGACCCGCTTTGTGCCCGTAATCCTGGTCACCGCGCTGACCGACGTGGGCGATCGGGTGCAGGGGATCGACGCCGGAGCGGACGACTTTATCAGTAAGCCGTTCAACGAGGTTGAGTTACGGGCTCGCGTGCGCTCTCTGCTGCGGATCAAGGCCCTGCACGACCAACTGGAGCAGCGGAACAATCTGCTGCTCGATGCCCTGCAGCGCGCCGTGTCGCCCGGCGTGGCCGAACAGATCCTGGCCGATCCGGATCGCTACCTCCGGCCCGGCGGGGAACGCCGCTCGGTCACCATCCTATTCGGTGACCTGCGCGGCTACACCAGTCTCGCCGAGGAATCGCCTCCCCAGGAGGCGATGACCGTGTTGAATACCTACCTGGCGCACATCATCAGCGCCGTCTACGAGTTTGGCGGTACGGTCAATCAGGTGCTTGGCGACGGGGTAATGGCGCTATTCGGCGCCCCGATCGACGCGCCCGATCATGCGCCGCGCGCCGTGGCGGCTGCCCTACGCATGCAGCAAGTCGTGGGCGAGGTAGCAGTGGAGAGTTGCCCGACCGTGAGACTGCAAATGGGGATCGGACTTAATTCGGGTGAAGTCGTGGTGGGGCACATCGGCTCCGAGCAGCGCATGGACTACACGGCGGTGGGGGACGCGGTGAATCTGGCGGCGCGCTTCGAGCAAAACGCGGGGCCGGGTCAGGTGCTGGTAACCCAGGCTACCTATGACCTGATTGCGGACCAATTCGAGGCCCTACAAATCGGCACCCTTCGCGTGCGCAACCGCGAGGGATGGGCCCAGGCTTACAGCGTGTTGCACGCCAAATAGACCGAAGCAGGGGGATGGGGTATCATCTCCTGCGAACGGCAAGGAGTGCCTTATGTTTTGCCCGCGATGTGGGGGGGCGGCCAGAGACGAGCACCAGTTCTGCTCCGCGTGCGGGGCGGAATTGCCCGCCGCGCGCGCCTGGGCCATGCAGCCGGTGCGCTCCGCGCACGTGCTGAACTTGGCGAGCGACCATGGGCTGCGCATTCTTGCCTACGTGGTGGTCGGTCTGCTGGCGGTGCTGATTCTCGGTGAACTGGTCCGTTTCGTGGTTGGGCTGGCCCTGCCGGTACTGGTGGTGCTGGTCTGGCTGCGCCGGCGCC
>JAICHN010000336.1 GCA_025924845.1 Chloroflexota bacterium
CCCGCCGCCCCCCCCGCGCCTGTCCGCGTCCGATCCGGAATCGTGCCGCACAGAGAAGCACCGTTCTCCGCCGCTCATAGTGCAACGAAAGCAGCGGTAAACGGCGTAGCTGAAACGCCGCGCCGTATCTGGGTTACTAAGAGACCGCCCCAAAGCGTATCATCGATGTAGCCGTGCGACCCGTGATCCGACCGCCGGCCGATGACCGAGGGTGAACGTGGAGGGGATGATGGCGACCGAGTTGCTTTCAATCAAGGCCGAGGTAACCCACAAAGACACCTACAGTGAACGCATACACGAGTTTGAAGTACCCGAGCACGCGGGCACACTCTGTATGACTTTCGCGATCGACCCCAAGCGGGTCGGCCCGTATGGCCAGACTATCGGCATATTCCTGCATGACCCGACCGCTTTTCGCGGCTCCCCCGGGCGCACTGCTCCACCCGCCCGCCTCGGCGCCTGGGGCGCCACACCGGGGCTGGTGCCTGGGCCGTTGCCGCCAGGCACCTGGAAAGCGGAGGTCGATCTGAGCTATGTGCTGGAGGGTCCGCCGTGTACGTACGATCTGCGTATCTGGCTGGAAGATGACGCCCTACTTACCGTGTTGCCTCGTTCGCGTTCGCTGCCCAGCGCCATTCCGGATACCGGGCCGAACTGGTATGGCGGTGACCTTCATATGCACAGCTATCACTCGGACGGTCAATGGTCGGTCGTGGAACTGTGGCAGGCGATCCGGCAGCGCTCGCTCGATTTCTTCGTGCTCACCGATCACAATACGCTCACCGGGCAGGCTGAGGTGGCTGCACTCGACACTGGTCGCGTCTTGCCGATTCCCGGCATGGAAGTCAGCATGCGCAAGGGACATATGCTCGCCGTCGGTACGGATAGGCTGATCGATTGGCGGGTCGGTCGCGCGGGCAGGACCATCGGCGACGTGCTGCGGGAAATTCATGAGGCAGGAGGGGTGGCGATTATCGCCCATCCAGGGGCGGACGGCAGCCCGATCTGTAACGGCTGCCGCTGGGAGCTGGCAGACGTCGATCCGCGTCAGGTCGATGCCGTGGAAGTGTGGAACAGCCCATGGCAGCTGGACGAGGATAACGAGAATAGCATGATCTTCTACGATACCTGGTTGACGCACGGCTATCATGTACCCTTAAGCGGCGGCAGCGACGAGCACGGCGGTCGGCCGACCTTCGCGCTCGGCGTGCCGACCACCTACGTCTATGCACGGGAGTTGTCCCGCCGGGCCATCCTGGATGGTATACGGGCCGGGCATATGGTGGTGAGTAGCGGGCCGACCCTGCGCGTGACGGCCCAGGCCGGCGGAGCCGCCGCCATGCCGGGCGACACCTTGGCGGCGGCGGGACCATTCCGCCTGGAGGCGACGGTGACGGACGTCGATGTGCCTGCCCGTCTGACCTTGCGCGGCAACGGCGCGGTCCTGGCCGAGCAGCAATTGGCAGGCAGCGGCACGAGTCTTTATACCAGCAATCAGCCGGACCCAGGCTGGTATCGTGCCGAATTGCGCAACCTTGAGGGCACCGCCATGCTGGCCATAGCTGCCCCCATTTTCCTCGCCTAATCTAGGTTCACTCAGCGTATACCGTCACCGCTGCGCTGCGCCCTGTTCTTTCATGCGACGTTTGTGGTATCTATCTCATCAATCCCTATTGGCTGTAAACGTTTCCAATGAAGAAGAACTTCGATGACAGCGCGAAGGCGACAAGACCGGTTCAATCCGGCCTTGCGCCCGGCTTTAGTACGCGGATAATAGCGCACGCAGCGTTGGGAGGTACGAACTAAAGACGAAGCCGGGAACAGTGTGGACAACCTCCAAGGCAAGATGACACGGCGGACATCTATTGGCTGTGCAAATCGCTGAACGTTCAACGCTTCATCTGGAGGAGATATCATATGGCCACTCTTCCGCGCGTCCCCAAGCGGGCGTCGCTCGCCTTTCTGCTCACTGCATGCCTAACACTGCCGACCACCGGCATCGTGCAAGGCCAGGGCGCAAAGGCGCCGGTAACCATCAATGTCGACGGCTGCTGGACCAATAAGGACCAGGATGCCGCTTTTCAAAAGATCGTCGCCGGATTCAATAAGTCGCAATCCGGCGTCGTCGCCAAAGCAGGCGAGCAGGGCACCGCGGCCAAGATCGTCACCGAGGTGAGCGCGGGAAATCCTCCGGACATCTATTTTGACTGCTCGAGTGCCGATGTGGGCGAATGGGCCGCCAACGGCTACATCCTTAATCTTGATCCCTATATCAAATCCAGCCATTTCGATCTGAGCAAGCTCAACCGCGGCGCCCACCAGATCGGTACCTTCCAGGGACATACGTATGCGCTGCCGTTCCTCGAAGATACCTTCATGATCCTCTACAACAAGACGCTCTTCAAAGCAGCGGGACTTGACCCAAACAAACCGCCGACCACGGCCGAGGCCCTTGCCGCCGACTCGGACAAATTGACCAAGAAAGACAGCCACGGCAATATCACGCAACTTGGCTTCAGTCCGCTTTACAATGCCGGCGCCTTTGACGGCACCTGGCTCCCGGTGTTCGCCACCACCTTCGGCGGAAAGCTCAGTGATTCCACCGGAATGAAGATTACCGCCAATTGCGCGGCATGCATCGCCGCGTTGAACTGGGAGACTGGTTTCTATACGCGTTACGGAGCCGCGGCGGTCGACAAATTCCTTGCCTCCACCAGCGCGGGAGATCTGTTTGACCACGGGAAGCTGGCGATGGCCATCAACGGCGAATGGCAACCGTTCTTCATTGCCGGCGATGCGCCGAAGGGGTTTGATTATGGCGTGGCGCCGCTGCCGCACCCGGCCAATCGGCCCGATCTGGCAAACTACGGCATGGTTGGCGGGAACCCAGGCACAATCATGAAAGGCAGCAAGAATCCGGACGCGGCCTGGAAGTTCCTGAACTATGTCGAGGGACTTGGGCCAACCATGAGTTTTGCCTACGCCATGGAGAACGTGCCCCAACTCATTGCCGGCGAGAACTCACCGAAATTGAACCCCGAGCCGCACTACCGGGTGTTCGTGAAATATGCGCAGGGTCCGCATATTGCGGCATTCCCCGTTTCGCCGGTCTCGTCGGATTTCGCCAACGAACTTGCCTCCGTCGAACAACTGGTGCTTCATGGAAAGATGTCCGCCAGGGCTGGGCTGGATAAGGTGACCAGCGACATGCAGTCCAAGCTCAATTCGGGTATCTAGTACGCGAAGGGTGGGCGCGCCGATCGGCGCGCCCACTCGGTATCGACAGTCATAACGGGAGACGACACCCGGATGATTAGAGGAAAAGTGCTAGGCCTGAGCCGTACGGAACGGCGGAATATAGTCGTGGGCCTGCTGTTTGCGTCGCCGTTCATCCTCGGTTTCCTGGCCTTCACGCTATACCCGGTCGCCATGTCATTTTATTACAGTTTCAATCACTACAGCGGCATCGAACCGCCGCGCTGGATTGGACTGAATAATTATCGATACATGCTCCAGCAGGACGATCAGGTCCGCCAGGCCCTCGGGAACACCATTTATATGGTCATCCTTGACGTTCCCGCCGAGTTGATCACCGCGTTCCTGATGGCCGTCCTGCTTAACACCAAGATTCGTGGCCAGACGATTTACCGCTCGTTCTATATCCTTCCGGCGTTTATGCCGCTCGTCCCCGTGGCCGTACTCTGGCTGTGGATGTTCGACCCCAATTTCGGCGTGGTCGACGGCGTTCTGGGATTCCTGCATCTTCCCCAACCGCTATGGTTGGCCGATCCTAGTTGGAGCAAGCCCACGCTGATCCTGTTGAATATGTGGACGGTTGGGACGACTACGATCATCTATCTGGCCGCCCTCCAAGGCGTACCTGAGACGCTCTATGAGGCCGCGGCGCTGGATGGCGCGGGACGCGTTCGCCGGCTCTGGCACGTGACCTTGCCCATGATCTCATCCGCTACATTTTTCAACCTGATCACCACGATGATTGCAGTGTTCCAGATCTTCACCGTTGCCTTTCTCCTTGGCGGATCCAGCGGCAATCAAAGCAACACCGCTATTGGAAACCCACAAGGTTCACTGCTCTTTTTCGTGCTCTACCTGTGGAACTCGGCTTTTGATTATCTCCGCTTCGGGTACGCTTCCGCTCTCGCCTGGCTATTATTCGTGATCATTCTTGGCTGCACCGCGGTACTGCTGTATGGATCGCGCCGCTGGGTGTACTACGAGTCGGAGGCCGCCTGATGGTTACGGTGCAGGACGGCGCGTGGTCGTCGGCAACCAAAAAATCGGCGCGGCGCCGCCTGCTGGGCCAGGCGTGCCGCCACCTGTTGGTCGGCGTCGTCGGATTGTTGTTCGTGTTTCCGTTTGTCTGGATGGTACTCAGCTCGTTCAAGTCCACCCAGGAGATCATGGATATTCCGCCGACCGTGCTGCCCCAACATTGGGTGTTCGGCAACTATGACGAGGCGGTGACGCAGATCCCGTTCTTGCGCTACACGCTGAACACGGTGCTTATATCCGGGGTATGCGTTATCGGCACCGTGATCTCCTGCGCGTTGGTTGCCTTCTCTTTCTCTCGCGTACGATGGCATGGCCGCGACGTGTTGTTTTTCATCGTGCTTAGCACCATGTTGCTCCCTTCCGAGATCACGATCATTCCTCTCTACATCATCTTCAAGGATCTCGGTTTGGTCGGCACCTACGCGCCGTTGATTGTGCCCTCGTTCTTTGGCAGCGCTTTCTTCATCTTTCTGCTCCGCCAGTTCTTCAGGACGATCCCCCCCGAATTGGACGAAGCAGCGCGCATCGACGGCGCCGGCTATACGATCATCTTCTTCCGTATCATCATACCGCTCGCTCGCCCAGCCCTTGCCGTGGTGGTAGTCCTGACCTATCTGCAGAAGTGGACCGATTTCCTTGGGCCACTCATCTACCTCAACGATCCGAACACCTATACCTTGTCGTTAGGGTTGCAGCTATTCCAGTCCGCCCATTCGACGCAGTGGGGACCGTTGATGGCGGCCTCAACCCTGTTTATGTTGCCGGTAATCGTGCTGTTTGCCCTGGCGCAGAAAACGTTTATCAGCGGCATCACTCTCGGCGGATTGAAAGGGTAGCCGGTGAGCAGGTTCGAAGCAGTGCCTTTCCACGCCTCAGGCGCCAAGGTCTGACCACTGCCGCTCGCTACGTTCTGGAGGATCGTCGCGGCAAAGGTAGGGTAGGGCCGCTTCGTATCCGTCTGCTGTCGGATCCCTAATAACGCGAGGGCTTACACCTTCCGAACCGCGCAGCGAGGATCCCCAGGCTGACAGGCTAATCCGATCGGCGCAGCCGTCCCGCCAGTTCCTCATACGTCCAGCCCAGTTGAGCGGCGAGTTCGAGGAGACGGCTGATCCGCGCCCGCTCCACGCTGCTGAAGCCGGCGACGAGCGCCTCGACCTCGGCCAGCGCCGTCGCTTCCTCGTGTGAGGAGAGCAGCGGCGCGAAAACAAACGTCGTTTGTTCTCGGTCGTCGTCCCTCTTGACCGGTGCTTCCGCCGCGCTGTCGCTCATCACGGGCAGCGCCTCTTGGCGATCCCGGCTCATCACCGCGGCCTCTTGAAGGTGGCAGTTCGCGCTTTCGCCGCCGGCGCGCCGCTCGGCGGTCACGTCGATATTTGCTGGGGCGCCGGCGGTGTCCTGTATGCCGCTTGCGGGTGCAGGAACCTGTGCGTCCGGGGCGCTCCACACCGTATCCGCATCACTCGCACC
>JAICHN010000337.1 GCA_025924845.1 Chloroflexota bacterium
CGCGCCCGCCTCGCCGCCCTATTGGCCACAGGCCAGGACACCGCGGGCCGTAAGAAACCAGGTGTGGCACGCCCTGTGCCTGGTTTTCTATAATTCCAACACTGTTTCGGCCACCAGGCGGCCACCCGCGATGACCATACGCGCGAGGTTCACCCCAAAGTGGTAGGGAATTTCCGTGTAGTCTCGCGCGGCGAGCACCACGAGATCGGCGCGTTTGCCCACTTCGATGCTCCCTACGCTGTGCTCGAGGCGCAGGGCACGCGCCCCACCGAGGGTGGCCGCCCGGAGCGCCTCCTCCACGGTGAGGCGCGAGTTGACGCAGGCGAAGGTAATCGCCAATTGCATGTTCTCCGTAAAGCACGTGCCTGGATTGCAATCGGTGGCCAGGGCCAGGGGGACGCCGGCCTCGATCAGGGCGCGGGCCGGGGCGTGACGGCCATGAGCCAGGCTAAAGCTGGTGCCCGGCAGGATCGTAGCGGTCACGCCGGCCCGTGCCAGCGCCTCCATGCCGCGCGGCGTAACCTGGATCAAATGATCGGCCGAGGCACATCCCAGCTCGGCGGCCAATTCGGCGCCCCCGATCGCCGCGATCTCATCGACGTGCAGCCGCAAACCGAGGCCAAGCGCGGCGGCTCGCTCCAGAATACGCCGGGTCTGGGGAACCGTGAAGGCGCCCTCGTCGCAGAAAACGTCGCAATACCGCGCCAGCGGAACGCAGGCAGGCAGCATCTCCTCGACCACGAGATCGACATAGCGATCCGCCTGTCCCCGGAACTCTGCCGGAATAGCATGGGCGCCGAGAAAGGTCGGCACTACGGTGCCGGGAAATACCCTGGCCAGGCGGGCAATCGCTTGCAGAGAGCGAACCTCGTCTTGGGTGTCAAGTCCATAGCCTGACTTCGCCTCGAAGGTAGTGGTGCCGTGGCACAGCATGGCCCCGGCGTGGTCGCGCAACTCAGCGTCGAGCGCCTCGTCGGAAGCGGCGCGCGTGGCCGCCACGGTACTGAGGATGCCTCCCTCGCCTCGCGCCAGCAATGCGGCGTAACTGTCGTGGCCTGCTATGCGGGCGGCGAATTCGCGGGCTCTCCGTCCAGCGAAGACGGGATGTGTGTGGCTATCCACGAAGCCCGGAATAACACAACGGCCGGCGGCATCGAGCCCCGTCGCATCCGTAACGAGCGCGCCGGGGACTGCCTCCCGAGGCCCCAGCCAGGTCACTATGCCGTCCTCGGCCACCACCGCCGCGTCCTCGATCACCGCGAGCGCGCCCTGCGCACCCGGCGGCGGAACGGCCGCCACCGTGACTAAGCGACCGATATCTTGCACGAGCATTCGGTTGAGAGCGATCACAAGGGCGCCTCCCATCCCTCCTGGCCGATTAACGGCACAAAGCGAACCGGACCAAGGCAACGCAGGGCGCGGCTGTGAGGGTCTCCCGATAGGAGGAACAACTGCTGCTCGTCGGCTGGGCCAACCGGCATCACCAGCCGCCCGGGCGGCTGAGGCGCGAGTTGCGCCGCGAGCGCCACGGGAACGCGGGGTCCTCCCGCACTGACCAGAATGGCGTCATTGGGTGCCCGCGCCGCGTAGCCGAGGGTACCGTCGCCGACGTACACTTCGACGTTGCGAAATTCCAGGAGCCGTAAACGTTCCTGGGCGGCCAGGGCAAGGCGAGGAATGCGTTCCACGCTCACTACAGCCGCCGCTAGCCGTGCCAAAATCGCCGTTTGGTATCCCGTGCCTGTACCTACCTCCAGCACGTGCTCGGTGCCCTTGAGCGCCAAAGCCTCGGTCATGCGGGCCACGACGTAGGGCTGGGAAATAGTCTGACCATCACCTACGGGCAGCGCCTCGTTCTCGTAGGCGCGATCCAGCATGTCCAAGGGCACGAACCGCTCCCTGGGCACTCGCCGCATTGCTTCGAGGACACGCCAATCCCTGACGCCTTCGCCGCGCAGCGTGGCGAGCAGCCAACCGCAATCATGCACGACACGTCCCCCTAGCGAGCCTTTCCTAGCGGAACTTGGGGACAGGCTTTCCCCTCCGCTGATAGCCCTTGGTCAAGGTCTCATCGATCCGGGGCGGGTCATAGTACATTTGAGAACGCTCGAGATCGCCGCGGTTACCCTTAGCCGTATAGGAGATCAGAATGCCGCCGCTCAACTCGACCAGGCAAACATTGCTTGACCCCGCGGCGTCAAGGTCAAAGCCCAGGGCGCGGAAAAAGTCCTCGTACCCGGTGGGGCAAAGCGGAGGCATCTTCACCTCGCTGACGGTGACGCCGCGCACCTGTTCCTGGCTGCCGATGAGCGCCATAACGTCACTCATCGGGAGCGCTATACCCTCCGCCTTGAGGCTCCCTAGTTGGCCAGGGAAGGCCCGAGCTATATAGCCATCCTCCACCTCGGAGACAAGCACGTGCCGATAAACATTGCGATCGAAATAGCGTCCGATCGCGCGCAATGCATCCTGGTAGGTTGGTCGAGTCGCAGTTACAGCCATTTGCAGCATCCTCCAGACAGGGAGCAGCGATCACGGTCCCCATCACTTTAACGTACCTGAGCCCAGCCCGCCAGCGCTTCATGCGCATCTTGCATTCTATTACTATTATCGACGCAAGGTGAGCCGATCATAAGGGGTAGCCACGATGCCTTGGCCTGGTTCGGCTACGTACTGCGCGCGGCGTAAGACGCGGCGTCGCGGACAAAGTTCCAGGCGTCCGGAGAACCCCAGCCGCTGGCGTAGTCCCAGCCCGGGCCCGCCCGGTAGAGGAGATTGCCCCCTTTCACCACGTCGTGGTAGGCGGAGTGGGCCTGAGTGGTGTTCGCCAGGTGATAGACAAGAGGATTGATCCAGGCGAGGGGCGAGCCGCCCTGCCGCACCACGTACTGGTCCGCCAGCGCCGCCAGCCCCGCCCAAATCGGCATGGCCGCGCTGGTGCCGCCCCCCACCGTCCAGGCACCGTGGTAAAAAATCGCGTAGCCATGGCCAGTGCCGAGTCCGGAACTGCCCGACGCCGCGACATCCGGGACCTGCCGACCGCCCGTACTTTGCCGGTTGCGCACGCCGGGACCGGTCTGCCAGGTCAGATCATCGGTTTTCTTGCTGTATATGCGGCTCAAGCCGCCGCCCGTCCCTGCCCCTAAAGCGCTTGTCGCGGCGCAGGCGCCGTGCTGGGCCGCGAGGCAGGACCATGCGGACTCACTCAAGATACGAGTTGCGGCGGCGGCACCCTTGAGCGAAAGATCGGTGGCGCCTACGCCAAGGACGAAAGGGTCGCTTGCCGGCACGCTGACGGCGGGTTGTGTATTAACGGCGGCCCGCGGAGATTGGTCGGGATCCGCGCAACCGTAGGCGCCCGAATCTCCCGTGGCACCGACGATAGTCGTCCCTTGAGCGGTCATTTGGGCGAACAGTAGATGCTCGGCGGCGAGGAAACCGGGTATGCGGGCGGCATCGGCCTCGCAGGTCACCCAGGTCAACCCGAGTACATCGATCGTAGGATCGCCGGCCACCTCGCCATAGGCATCGATCAGGCCCTGCCCGTCGCTGTCCGGTGGGGCGTTCCAAACATCGATGGACGCGGCGGGCGCCGTTCCAGTCAGCAGCTCGATATCCACCGTCGCCTCCACATTGGGCGGCGCCTTGGCATTCCCCGCGTCCACCTGATGATCGTGCAAGGTGAACCCGTGTCCCAGGCGGGCTGTGAAGGACGAAATATCGGCCCTATCGTAGGGGGCCAACTCCACCAAGGCCACGCGCGTATTTTCCCCATGGATCCCCGCCGCGTACAACGGACCAAAGTCGTAGGCCGAAGTTATCTGGCCGATAGCGTAGGCGGCAGGGGCCGCGGGAGCGAGCGTTGCCGCTCCATGCCAGGCGGCGGAAGCAGCAGACTGGCCGGTCCCGCCGAGCACGCCGCGCACCAGGCCGGCGAATCGTGCCGGAATGTGAAGCGGAGTGGCGGTACTTGCTTTGCCAAATACCGCCGCCATGGCGCTCGGAGTACCGTCGACGTGAAGCAGTGTGCCCCCGTCCCAGGGTTCCGGCCGTAGGCCCTGTACCTGGAGCCGGCGAATCAGGGCCCGAACGGCGGCCGGATCGGGCCCGAACCGGCGCACCCATGCAGCGCGTGTCATGGGGCGCCGGTAGGATGGAGATTGAGGATCGGACACCGCGGCGGCAGCGCGATAGGCGCCGCTTTCATCCCGACCGGCGAGGACCAGAGTGACCCGAAGTGACTGGGCGGACGGAGGTTGGTTTGCGAGGGCGAACGCGCCAACCCGTTCCGGTATGGCGGCGAGCAGTAGGGAGCAGAGAGTGAATAAGATCAAGAAGCGTGTTGTCGGCCGTGGCCGCAAGTGAAAGACGAATCGAGGCGGACTCATACGAGCCATGCCGCCGCCAGCAAAGCGATGCCGACCACGAACAAGAATGAGAAGGCGCGGGCCATGTGAGCACCGTGCGGCGTGACCATGACCACGATGGCGGCTACGATACAGGCTACCCCCGCGACGCCCAGGCCGACGCGCGCCAGGGGACCGCGCATAGGGCTCGCCGCGTTGGCGGTGTGCCGACCTCTTGCCGCCTGAGCACGCCGCCGATGCCGGTTGGAGGGCATCGGCCTAGTCTTCCTGGAGTACACGCTGCTCCAGGATCTGGTCGCGCGTGAACTCACGCAGTTGCAGAAACGCCTGGGCCGCATCGAGCAGCGCATCAAGGGGTATAAGCCCTACCACCTCGGAATGGAGCACCGGCACGCCCCAGCGGGCTGCTTCGGCGCGAATCAAGTCCATCACCCGCACCATGCTTGTTGCCTTGAAGTTAGTCAAATTCATGCTCACCTGAGTCGATCCAGTGCCCGGCATCGCCAGGCCAAGTGCCTTGACGTAGTGGAGACCGCCCGAACTGTGCCGAATTGCCCTGGCGATGGTTTTGGCCAAACGGAGATCGGTGGTACCAAGATACACGTTGAAAGCGATCAAGGGACGACGCGCCCCGACCGCGACGGCCCCGGCGCTGGGGTGCAGGGCAGCCGGGCCGAAGTCCGGTTTACGGGCCGGGTCATTCGGCACGGAGTCGCGCAGGGCCTCGAAGCCCCCTTTCCGCACATCCTCAAGATTTACCCGGCTCGGATCGCGGGCCGCTTCCTCGTAAAGATAGACGGGGATATCCAGCTCGGCGGCGATCCGCGCGCCGAGGGCCTCGGCCAGGGCGACGCAACGTGCCATCGGCACGTCGGACAACGGTACGAAAGGAAAGACATCGAGCGCTCCCATCCTTGGATGCGCGCCCTCGTGTACGCGCAAATCGATCAGATCGCGGGCCGCGCGCGCCGCCGCCATGCCTGCCTCCACGGCCTGTGTCTCGCGCACAACGTAGGTGAGCACGAAGCGGTTGTGGTCCGCATCGCTCTGTACGTTCAGAATGCGGACTCCTTCCACCGCCGCTACGGCAGCGCGGATGGCCGCGATCACTTCGGGCCGACGGCCCTCCGAGAAGTTGGGCACACACTCCACCAGCCCATCAGCCAAGGTACCACTCCCTTTCCGTACGCCGTGACTACGCCCGTCCTTATTGTCCAGCAGGAGACTCCGGAAGGGAAATCAAGCCGTGACGCGCTGGTCAGCGCGGGGGTGAATAGTGGCCCGCCGAACCAACGAGGGAGGGGCAATCCGGCACGCATGGCCGCGCTCCGCAGCGCGGGCAGACGGCGTAGGCGCCGCGATAAAACTTTCCC
>JAICHN010000338.1 GCA_025924845.1 Chloroflexota bacterium
AATGTTTATCACAATCCATTTTTACTTCTAGTATTAGGATAAATTTGGGTGCTCAGGATCAGACTTGAACTGATGACCCTGCGATTTTCAGTCGCCGGATATCGCGTCCAGCGCTATCTATAGATGTCTACGATGTGCGTGAAACCGCCCTCGTTATTCCATTCCTGTCCATCCCGTACCAGCGTTGTCTGCCCCAATTGATGTCAACGTTGATGTCAAAATAGGAGAAATATACTTCGTTTATTCCTCCAACCCGACACCTCCACGTCGGTTTTCATCTCTGGGCCACTCTCGTGTCCGCCCGGTACATTCCCTATTGGTCTCTCAGCTCTTTACAGCTTTGTCCTTACTTGACATAAAAACATATTGATCGAGCGTTGACCAGACAACCCCACCTTCGGCACTACTCACCTTCAGAGTTCGCTTCTCTCAGCTGCGCTTAGCCTGGATTCCTTGCCGATCCTGCTGCCTATCGAGCAGCCACTGCTCTCTGGGCTTGTCACACTCCGCCTCCCACGCCCGAACACGTTGTTACTGCTCGGTCGCATACCGGTTCAGAACCTGCGGTGGCCCCCCAATAGCGTCAAGTCGCATCCAAGACCTCGCTCACAGCTACGGCGAAGCCGGGTAGCAGCGCGGATGTCGCACGATCACCCCGCCCAAACACCCCGTGGGTGCCGTAGTGCTCCCCTGCTCGCCCCAACACTGTGATCGTTTCCGTTTGTGGATCGATAATCCAATATTCCGGAATGCCGGCTTGCGCATAATCCCGGCGCTTTACCACGGTATCCCGTTCCGGATCATCGGGACTGACGATCTCGATGACCAGATCCGCGCCCAACCAATAGGCGTTTTGGCGCCGCGGATCGTGGGCATCCCGGACCACTAACAGATCCGGTTCCCGGAATTTGCCTGGGCGGATCTGTAGGCGTAGCGGCGCATACAAGATCTTCCCACCGCGGGGCTGGAGGAACGCCGCCAAGGCGAACAGCAGAAACTGCGAGATGACCTGGTGTTGGTCAGTGGGCATCGGTAAGACCTCCAGCGTTCCGTCGGTAAACTCGAGCAAGCGGCGGCTATGCTCAGTGAGCCGGAGATATTGTTCGATAGTCCACATGCCCTGGAGCGGATCGAGATCCAGGATGGTGTCGTCATCGGCCCCAACAATGCGCAGCTTGGACGGGTGTACTTCAACGGCCATTGCTGTTCTTCCTTCCTCTGTTGTCCTAACGCGCGGCGTTTTCTCTTACCCCACTGGCCCTGCACAGTACCAGCCGCCTCCCTGGGAGTGATCAAGTGGCAGAGTATAGGATCGTTGTTAGCCATATTATACCCTCTTGCAGCATCGACGAGAAGGCAAGTGGCTGCGGAATCGAGTATAGCGGATGCTCTGTGGGCTTGCGTAGCACTGCGCGAAGCCGAGAACCTATCCAGATTGTTCAGGTACGCTATTCGTCTTCGTCCCTCACGAGAGATACGCCGAGGCAAATGCGGCGCGGTAGGAATCCCTGCCCGACGCCACGCAGGTTCCATCCTTGCGTAGACGCTAGATACACCGTGGGCATGCGATCACTTTGGAACAGAGATTGCGAAGTCTTCGTTGAACTTGCTCCACTTGGTGGTGCTGATGGTGGCCACTGCGCCAACGAAGATTGTCGTCTTTTCCTGGCGTACCGTCGGATTCGATCCTGGCGTGATCCAGAATTCCACGGTACCCGCTGTACCCAGGCCAACCCCAGCGAAATCTTTGTTGTCGATGACATAGTGCTTCGTCTCCACACCATCGATAGTCTCCATGGGTGGCGTGCCGTCTTTAATCGCGCTGGGCGCAGTGGCCACGCCCGTGATATCGCCGGTCCGCCATTCGTCAATCAAGGGTCTGAATCCCTCCGCCTTGCTCTCACTGGCCGCATCGGCACTGTACGTCTTGCCGCCGTCGGTGCTGGTCCAGGAGTCCTTTCCGACGACGATGATATTCACCTGCTCGCCAGGGCCGCGGGCTTCGAGCCGCAATTCCTGCTTTTCTACGTCGATATCGAATGTCTGCGTTGCGATGTGCTCAGCCGACGCGACAATGGTGTCCATGTGAAAGCTCTTCAGTCCCCGCATATTGGCGGCCGCTTGCCGGAGGGCATTAGCCGCGCCGTGGGGCGCACTGGCGGAGCCAGGAGTAGGCGTCGCGGCCGCCGGGGCGCGTGTTGGTGGGGGAGTAGGAACCGGATCAGGGGTAGCGACAGGAACGGTGGTTGACGGCCTCGGGGCCGGGGTGCGGGATAGCATTATCCTTGCGGCCGCGGGTGCGCGCGCCACGGTGGGAAGTCCCTGGGGCGCGAGAGTCGGGGTGGCGCGAACCGGCGGCGCCCCGGAGATTGGGGACGGAGCCGCCCCGCTGCAGGCGGCCAGACTGAGGTTCAGCAACACTATGAGTATCCGGTTGATCGCACGGAGTTTGTGTGATGCACCCATCGCTTTCCTCCCTACCTCATCAGTAGCCAAAGCGCTGTTATGGTAAGTTCGCGTCAAAGAACCCTTGCACGCGCCGTAAGTATTCCGTGGGCTTCTCCCTGAACGCCCGAGCGTGGTCGGGTCCGACAGGAAACCACACTTGCAAGTGGGGATCAGGGGCGCCGGCCCGCTGCAGTTCATAGGCCTGGCTGATGGGAATGTAATCGTCGGTCGTACTGTGAATGAGCAAGACCGGGCGATCGCCGAGCCGAGCCATCTCTTGTTCGGGGCGGTTGTCTACGAGATCCATGCCGAACAGCACCTGGGCCATGCCGATAATACCGGGTGCAAAGAAGCGGGGCAACCCGCTGACCTCGGTCAGATGCAACTCAATATGCCATGGGCCCGAAAATCAAAGAGCAGGACGTTGTAGCCGTGGTGCACGAACGCCTGGCCGATGTCCATCATACCAATCGCCGGATCGTCGCGTCGGCCATTGCGGCCATGGAGCATCAGGATCGTGCGGGTGCCCGCAGTATGGATGAACCAGCCGCGGAGGGGCACGTTATCTCCCGTGCTCGTAAACTGTACGTCCTCGCAGACCAAATGGTAGTCCATGCACCGGCCCACGGGGAGCCGATCTGGATGCGAGAAGCGATCCGCGGCGTAGGCCGCAATACCGAGGTAGCCCAGTGCAGCGAAGCCGATTACCAGCAGCGCCAGCCGCAATAGGATGCGCCCCAGAGCGGCCGTGATCCCGGTGGAGATGGAAGTAGTCATTTGTTGCCCCCAAAAGTAGCGCTAACGATTTCGTGCATCCGGAACGATGTCCAGGGAGTATCGCCATACCAGCGATACTCCCCACTGCCGATGCGGAAGATGAGTATACGTGGTTACAAGGGCGACTTCAGACTATCAATCAGTGCTCAGCGGTCGCGCGTGGGGCGTAACGCCCGCCCTGGCGGCCTTTACGGCGCCGACGGCAGGACCTTGAAGTAGCCAATCGACTTTGCATGGGTCTCGGTGCCTTCCATGCTGTTGGCCCAGATGCCGGGCGGGGTCGTGGCACTCGTGGTTAAGGTTAGGCCGGTCACGCGGCCCGCAGCATCGGCGCGGCGCTGGAACGGGGCACCAAACACGGCTCCAGAAGGCATGGTAGCGTAGATCCCGACGAGTTCGCCGGGCTTAAAGCCCGACCCGCTGAACTCAAAGCGGGTGCCCGCCGGGCCGCATACCGGAGTGACCTCCTGATTCTGACTGGCCGGGATCCCGGAGCAGTCGGCACTCCCACCAGGCGGCGAGCCCGCCGCTGGAGTGATCTTGAAGTAAGCCGTGGCCTGGTGATTAGAGGTCGCTCCGTGATAGGTGATGGTCCACACGCCCTCGTGGGGCGGGGCGGCATCGTTGAGTTGGGTGCTGTCGAACACAACATCCTCTTCGCCCGTTGCCCCGGCCGTCCCGGCATCCGGCGGGAAGATAAGCAACTTCTGGTGGCCGGGTCCGACCAGCGAGAAGTCGATGGATTCGCCCGCGCTGAACCCGCGCAGGTGGATGTGGAACGCGGTGCCAATCGGACCGCAGCCGGGGGCGATCGTCGCATCCTGCCCAGCAGGCACATCGCTGCCGCAGGGGTTGGGCGCGACCGGTGTGGGACTGGCGGCCGGGGTGGGGCTCGCCGCGGGCTGCAGATATTTCTGTTTGTATTGAAAGGTGCCGAGTTGGCTGAGCAGCACATCGTAAGGCGGCGCGTTTTCGGCGTGTAATTCGAAGACCGCCCGCTCAAAATACTGCACCGTATAGGCCTGACCGTTGAGGTCGCTCACTTCCTGGAACTCATCGGAGATCGGGTAGCCCTGCTGCGCCAGCCCGCCATGGGTTTCCCAGTAGGTGCGAAACTTCCCGCCCACACTATGGCCAGTCTCGGCGAACACGCGCGGATTGTCGGTGCTGGCCCGCTGGCCGGGGGCGCCCGCGGCGCCGTACTTGGCCTTATAGAGGTACGTGCCGAGCTGGCTGAGCAGCACGTCGTACGGCGGCTGGTTTTCCGGGTGATACTCGAAGACGGCGCGCTCGAAGTACTGCACCGTGTAGGTTTGCCCGTTCAGGTCGCTCTGCTCCGACATTTCGGCGGAAATCGGATAGCCCTGCTGGGCTAGCCCGCCATGCGCTTGCCAGTAGGCCCAGAAACGCCCGCTAACCGTCTTGCCGGTCTCGGGGAATGTGTGGCTGTTGTCCTGTGCCGCGGTCGGCAGCGGCGATAAGATGCATAGGCCGAGCAGGACTACCATTAGCCGGCGCCATATAGAGTGATGCATAAATGCCTCCTGTTACCAACCAGGGTTCAAGTTGCGTGTGCAATCGGGGATCAAGCGCACCCTGAGGGCGTGTGATCCGCGCGGCGGCCTATAGAGAATCCGGTGGGCACCTCCCTTGCCGCGTATCCTCTCCATTGGCGGCTCAGTTGCGGGTCGTCTTGCGCTCCCTTATGCGTGCCTGATCGACTAAGACCACTATAGGACGAATCACTAGTCTTGCCATGGGCAGGACTGCTTAACTTTGGCGGTGGGTTGGCCGGGTGGGAGAAGGCGCGGATCTAGGTACTTGTGCGTAGTAGAAGTGGGATGTAGAGTCTATCGCTTTGCCGGTGCCAGTAAAGTTCTGAACCCACTCTTGCCGGCTCCCCGTCGCTTGCGGGCGCCGCCGAATGCGCGACAATATGGGGCCAGCGGGCAGCGCGAGCTTCATGCCCGATCTGCCTGCCGCCCTGGGATCAGCGGTTCGGGCAGGTAGGCGCCGAGTCGGCGATTTGATACTGCACACGCTCCTCCGCCGTGAAATCGCCGCGTAGTTTCGTACAGAGGTCGCGAATAACGTCGTGATAATCCATGTACCAGATCTGGGCGCCGAGATTGCGACTGCCGGTGGCTAAGTACCGCCCGTCCGGCGAAAAGGCCAGAATGTCGCTCCAATCGCCATAGGCGAGGAAAAATCCAGCGGCGCTCAGGTCGAGGCCGTGAGTTAGCGGTACGCGGGCCGGGAGATACCCCGGCTCATCGGTGAGGAGGCGCAGTTGCGCTCCCGTCCGGGGATCCCATAAGCGGGCGGTTTTATCGTCGCTGGCACTGGCGATATACGTGCCGTCTGGGGAGTAGGCGACCCGGCCCACCGCGCGTGTATGCCCAATGAAGCGCCGCAACTCCTGACCGGTGGCCACATCCCAGAGCCGTACCGTGTCGTCGTCACCCCCGCTGAGGACGGTTTTCCCGTCCGGCGCGAAAGCGAGGCCGCGCG
>JAICHN010000339.1 GCA_025924845.1 Chloroflexota bacterium
AGATTAGAAGTTGATCCGTTCGACGCATTTACCCTGCATCTTCCCCCAACCGACCAGCGCCGGTTAATCGAACGGCTAGGCGCCCAAATGGCCGCGCCGTTCGCCGCCATGAGGAACAAATTGCGCTATGCCGCATCACATATATCAAGGCAGCGGCTCCGTATTGGCTATCTTTCGTCTGATTATCGCAGCCATGCGACGGCACACCTCCTGGGTCACCTCTTCGCCCTGCATGACCGCCGACGCTTTGAAGCGATCGCCTACTCAACCGGTCCCGACGATGGGAGCGGCTACCGGTGCCGCTTCGAGCGGGAAGCCGAGCGCTTTGTTGATATGGATCACTGGACGCCGCATCAGATCGCTACTAAGATCCACCTAGACGAGGTCGACATTCTGATTGACCTTCATGGGCATACCATGGGCAATGTCCTGCCGGCCCTAGCCCTTCATCCTGCCCAGCTCCAGATCCATTTCCTCGGTTATGCCGGCACGGTAGGAAAGGATCTGGTGGATTATTCGCTCATCGATGCCGTGGTGTGCCCTCCCGAACATGAGCACTTCTACTCCGAACGAGTGTATCGGCTGCCCGATACCTATCAGATCAACGACCATCAACCGATCGGCGCAACGCTGCCTCGGACGGCCTATGATCTGCCGGGAGACGGGTTTGTGTTCTGCTGCTTCAATGCCTCCTACAAGATCACGCCGGAAATCTTTGCCGTGTGGCTGCGCATCCTGAACCAGGTGCGAGGCAGTGTACTCTGGCTGTTTCAGTCCAACCAACCTATGGTACTAAACCTTCGCGACGAAGCGCGTCGACGCGGCTTTCCTCCGGAGCGGATCATCTTCGGCCCCACATTGCCCAAGGACCAGCACCTCGCGCGCCTCCAGCACGCCGATCTGATGCTCGATACGCCCGTGGTCAACGCTATGACCACGGCCAGCGACGCCCTCTGGGCTGGAGTGCCAATGCTGAGCATCCTGGGTGATAGCTTCCCGAGCCGGGCCGGCGCGAGTATCCTCACGGCGATCGGCCTGCCCGAAATGATCATGCCCGACCTCGCCGCGTACGAGGAAACAGCGGTACGGTTGGCCACGCACCCCGACCACATGGCGGCGCTCAAGGCAAAGCTGGCCGCCAATCGCCTTACATACCCGCTGTTCGATACGCCGCGCTTCGTCCGGAACCTGGAGGCAGCCTACGAGGAACTGTGGGCGCGGTATTTGGCGGAGACCGACGCGGCAACCGTTGGGGAACCCGTATAACCCCACGGAACAGTCGCGGCCCCCACTTAATACTGAGGTACGATAGCAGGCTGACGTTACGCACCGCCCATTGTTCGACCCGCGAGGCTGCCAAGGATGGATACCGACTCACGTACGCCGCGATGTTCGTGATGTCAATGATTATCCTGTGAGTGGGAACCGCCCGATGCCGTCTAGTCGAGACCAGCGGGCGCAGTACCGGCTCTGGGAGGAAGGGAAAGTCCCCGTCCTCGTCTACGAGGGCGCCTCGCCCAGTACGATTTTTCGCGATATACACGTCCCACGACCTGACCGGGTGTTCAACCTCGTTCGGCGCCCGGTTTCTCCTTTGCCCCAGCTGTCCTGAATCCTCTACGATACGGAGAGACCTTCCCAGGAAGGCATGATAGGTGGGCCCATGCCGTTCTTGGCCCACGGCAGCCCTGGTCGGGGCACTCGGGCAGCAAGCTAAGGGCGCACGGCGGTAGTGCGCCTACCTGGAAGCGCCCCGCACGGAAAGGGAGGCGGTGTGGACCACGATGCCGGGGCAACGACGGACGCCGAAACACGTTCGCTCGTTGCCGAATTGGCGGCTATCGTAGGCGCCGACCGTGTCCTCACCGATTCCTATAGTCTCGCGCTCTATAGCTATGACGGCGGGACCGACGCCGCTCCGGCCGATCTGGTGGTAATCCCCGAGGACGGCGGGCAATTAGCCGCCGTAATGAAGGCGATCGGTCGCGCCGGCGTAGCTCTGGTGCCGCGCGGCGGCGGCACCGGACTGGCGGGCGCCGTGATTCCCTGCGAAGGTGGGATAACAATCTCCTTTGCCCGCCTGCGACGCATCCTTTCCGTGCAGCCCGAGCATCTCACGGCGCGGGTGGAGAGCGGCGTGGTCAATCTGTTTCTGGGGCGGGCCGTGGCGCCGCTCGGCCTTCAATTCGCGCCCGATCCCTCCAGCCAGGCCGCCTCGACGATTGGCGGGAACATGGCGATGAACGCCGGGGGGCCGCATACCCTGGCCTACGGCGTGACCGCCAATCACGTACTGGGGATCCGTCTCCTGCTCGCCGACGGCGACGCGGTCGATCTAGGTGGCCTGGCCCCGGATGCGCCCGGCTATGACCTGACCTCGCTTGTCGTGGGCAGCGAAGGCACCATGGGAGTGGCGGCGGAGATCCAGGTGCGGCTGGTGCCCCGCCCCGAGGCGGTGCGGACCATGACCGCCATCTTCGCCGAGGTGGCGCAGTGCGCGGGATGCGTGGGGGCGATCATCCAATCCGGCGTCATTCCAGCCGCTCTCGAAATGATGGACAATAGCACGATCCGTGCCATTGAGGCCGCCACCCATGCCGGGTACCCGGTCGAAGCGGCGGCGGTGTTGTTGATCGAACTGGAGGGCATGGTCGAGGCGGTCGATACCGGGCTCGAGTCGGTCATAGAGATATGTAAAGCGGCAGGCGCCGTCGAGTTGAAGGTGGCAGGCTCCGAAGCCGAACGGGCTGGACTCTGGAAGGCGCGCAAGGAGGCGGGCGGCGCCATGGGCCGGCTGGCGCCCAATTATTATGTCATGGATGGCGTGGTGCCCCGGAACACGCTGCCCCAGGTGCTTGCCGCCGTGGAGCGTATCGCGGGCGCCCATGGCCTACGAGCCGCGACTCTACTCCACGCAGGCGACGGCAATATCCATCCGGCGCTGCTCTTCGATTCCGATGAGTCGGGCGCTATCGATCGGGTGCGCGCGGCGGGGGCGGAGATTCTACAGGTATGCCTCGATCAGGGCGGCTCGATTACGGGCGAACACGGGATCGGGGTTGAGAAGCTGGACGTGGTGCGTCGTATGTTCGCCGAGGAGGACCTGGCAATGATGCTGCGCGTGCGCGACGTGTTCGATCCGCGTCGACGATGCAATCCCGGTAAGTTGTTTCCCACGCCCGGCCGCTGCATTGAGTTGCATGGGCGCTCGTTGATCGAGGCGCATTGGTGAGCGCCGAGCAGCGCACTGTCCCCGTGCCTGCTTGGGTGAAGGCGACCGCGCGGGAGAGCACCCGACTGACGGTGCTGGGCATGACTCCACGTTTTCGCGCGGCGCCCGCGACCGTCGAGGATCTGGCGGCCTGCCTGCATGCCGCGGCGGTGGAGAAGCTGGCGGTGTGCCCAGTCGGTTCGGGCAGTAAACTGGGCCTGGGGAATCGCCCCAGCCGCTACGATCTGGCTCTCGAGACGACCGGGCCGGCGGGCATTCTCGAGTATCGGCCCGATGATCTGGTGGCGGTAGGGCTGGCCGGCACCAGGTTGGCGGACGCCCAGACGCTGTTCGCGCGGCACGGTCAATGGCTGGCCCTCGATCCGCCTCATGCTATGTCAACTACGCTGGGCGGCACGCTGGCAACCAACGCATCGGGGCCTCATCGACTGCGTTACGGCACGGCAAAGGATCTTGTCCTGGGCATGCAAGTCGCCTACGCGGACGGTACCCTGGCCCGTTCAGGGGCGAAAGTAGTGAAGAGCGTAGCGGGCTACGATATTCATAAGATGCATGTGGGCGCCCTGGGTACCCTAGGGGTGATCGTGGAGGTGGCGCTTCGCCTGCACCCTCTCCCCGCCGAGCAGCGGGTGCTGGCCTGTCGCGCGGCTGCCGGCGGCTCGGCCTGGCCCGCCATGGCGGCCACGGTACAGGATCTGCTCCGCTTGCCGCTTGGCCTGGGTGGCCTGGAGGCGGTGAACGGCGCGGCCGTTAGGCGGTTGAATATGGACCTGCCCGAGGCGAGCCTGTTGTTGGTGCTCTGCGAAGGACACCCGCGCGTGGTAACCAGGCAGATCGCCGAGGTGCGTCGTGCCGCCGGCGCCGTCGGCCTGCTGATCGAGGACGTGGCGGCGGGTGACCGGGCGAGGCAGCTGGGCGCCGCCCTGGCCGAGGTTCGCGCCCCGCAATCGAAGGATGAGACAGTGTTCAAGCTGACCGTACCACTGGGCGATACCCTGGCCGCGCCGGCCGACCTGGAGGCCACCCTCCCCGACGCGGCTCTGGCGGCGCACGCCGGGAGCGGCGTGACTCACGCTATGGGCGCCGTACCGGCGGTTGAGTTGCCCGCGCTTGTCACCGCGTTGCGGGCGCGGGCGCGCGCTCGCCATGGTCACCTCGTCGTCCAGCACCGACCAGAACAAGCGGAGGCCGACCTGGACGTCTGGGGGCCGGTGTTGGCGCCTCGCCTGATGCGCGGCCTGAAACAGGCGCTCGATCCGGGCGCCGTGCTGAATCCGGGCCGTTTCGTGGAAGGATTGTAGATGACCGCCTCGATCCCCTCGTCGCCCAACTTGCCGCGCGACCTGGTCCGCGCCTGCGTCCATTGCGGACTTTGCCTCCCAACCTGCCCAACCTATGACGTGCTGGGCGACGAGCGGGATAGTCCGCGCGGACGGCTCTTCCAGATGAAGGCAGCGGCCGATGGGGCGATTGCCCTTGATGATCCTTCCTTGCGTCTTCACCTCGATCGTTGCCTGGGCTGCCGCGCCTGCGAGACCGCGTGTCCATCCGGAGTGCGGTTTGGCCAGGCCCTGGAGGAAACGCGCGCCGCCATGCCCGCCCCGGCGCCGACGCGGGAGTTGGTGCAGCGAGTGGCGCTGGACGGCTTGTTCGCGTCACCGCGCTTGCTGAACCTGGCCGGGGCGGGGATCCGCGCCTACCATCGGTATGGTCTGGGCCGCGCCGCTCGCCAAGCCGGACTCTTCGCACTGCTTCCAGCCCGTCTGGGCGATATGGAGGCGCTGCTTCCCACTCCGCAGCCGTTCCGCCCTCTGCCGCGCCAGCAGCGGGCCCTGGGAGCGCAGCGAGCCCGAGCGGGACTGATCACGGGCTGCGTGATGCAGCAGTTCTTCGCGGGGGTGAATGGGGCGACGGCACGGGTGCTGGCCGCGAACGGGGCATCGGTCTACACCCCGAGGAGCCAGGGCTGTTGCGGCGCCTTGCATTTGCACACGGGACGGCGTGAAGCCGCCCGCGGTCTGGCGCGAAAGATGATTGATGCGTTCCCCGATGATCTGGATGTCGTCATTATCAACGCGGCGGGCTGTGGATCTACGCTCAAAGCTTACGGACACCTGTTAGCCGATGATCCGCGATACGCGGAGCGCGCGGCGCGTTTTGCCTCGCGGGTGCGAGATGTGAGCGAGTGGCTGGACGAGGTGGGGCTGCGTCCGCCGACCGGCGGTATCCCCGGCGTGGTGACCTATCAGGATGCCTGCCATCTGCGCCATGCCCAACGCGTCTACGAGGCGCCTCGGCGGCTGTTACGCGCCATCCCCGGACTGGATCTAGTCGAAATGCAGGGCGCCGCCGACTGCTGCGGCAGCGCGGGAATCTACAATATCACCCAACCTGCTATCGCCGCGAAACTGCAAGAGCAAAAGCTGGAGCGGGTAGCGGCCACCGGGGTGAGTATGCTGGCGGTGGGGAACCCCGGCTGCGCGATCCAGATTGGGAGCGG
>JAICHN010000340.1 GCA_025924845.1 Chloroflexota bacterium
CCCCGATCTGTTCGTAGCACCCGAGGTGGAGGTCGGCCACGAGGAGCCGTATGAGGTGGAGGTAGTGGGCCGTCCGCCCGTCCTGGTGGTGGAGATTGCCTCCAAGAAGACGGTGCGCCGGGACGTGGGACCCAAGCGGCAAGCGTACGCGGAGCTGGGGGTGGCGGAGTATCTCACCTTCGATCCGCGGCACGGCCAAGGACTGGCCCTGCACGGCTACCGCCTGGCCGGTCAGGGGCGCTATCGCGAGATCCCGCGGACCGCGGAGGGGAGTCTGTGGTTGGCGAGCATCGGGCTGTGGGTACGGGCCGAGGAGCCGGTCAAGGCGCTGGATGGACCGCTGCTGCGGCTTTCCACCCGTACCGGCGAACGGCTGCTCCATAGTGACGAGGAGGCCGAGGCGCGCGGGACAGCCGAGGAGGCGCGCGAGGCCGCTGAGGAAGGCTGGGAAGCCGAACGGCAAGCACGGGAGGCGGCCGAAGCCGAGATCGCGCGGCTGCGGGCGCTCCTGGACAAGCCCGCATCCGAACCGTAGTTCGTAAAAGCGCCCTGTCGTCAACGATGCTCCGCCTGAGCAAGCATGCCGCGCTTGTCCCAGATCGCGTTCGAGACGCCCTTTAGCGCACGTTCTCGACGCGGAAATGGGGATTCTCAATGGTTCCAATAGCGTTGCCGAACGGGTCGGTAACCACGGCGACCCGGATGCCGTCGCCCACGTCCGTGATCGGAGCGCCTCTAAATCCGAGGGTAAATTAGCAACCTAGACCTACAGATGATAGGTTATGAAGGAGGGCCGCGGCTGCCGCCGCGGTGGTTAGGACACCGGCGTCACGGTCGGCCCTAATCAGTTGATCATGGTATTGAGTGTAGTGACAGGAACATTGTGGCGTATCATTCCCCTGTAGCACGTCCCGGCCAGGGACATCCTAATCGGTTGGATTGGAATTTCAGGCAATTTTTACTGGGTTGGGGCTTTCCGCTAACCATCGCGCTGTTTTGGATCGGCAGCCTCGTCTTCTATGCAGTGACCCGGACGGATGCGGAGACCGCCGATAGAGTCCCCGGACACGCCGCCGGCACGCACTCCGCGTCGGTACATACAGCGAAAGTGCCGGCAGTGGCCGAGAACCCTGGCCACCAGAGCACGAGCAAGCGACTGCCGTTCCCGATTTCGGGTACGTCAGGCCGCGCCGCAATCCGGACGGACTCGGGAAGAAATACGAATCGCGGGCGGGCCGTCGTAGGATCCACGCCACGCGGCATACAGACCAAGCCGCGCTTGCAGACCAAGCCGGGCCTGGCCCATAACCCGCCAAAACGGACGCACCTGGTACAGACGCCGCGCGCGACGGTGCCTCCCCCTACCCCCACCCGCCTGGCGCACACGCAGCAGGTCTGGGTCACGGGCTACAGTCTATACGGCACTACGGCGAGCGGCGTGCCTGCCGGCCCCGGTATCTGCGCGGTCGACCCTTACACCATCGCGCTGGGCACCCATATTACCATTGCCGGGTTGGGCAGCTGCGTGGCCGCGGATACCGGTCCCTCGGTCGCCGGGGCGCACATTGACGTATGGGTGCCGGACGATCAAACGGCACTCAATATCACCGGTTGGTACACGGCAAGTTGGTAGCAGACTTCCGCGGATGCCGGTTCGGCGTAGCCTGCAAGGCCGGAGGACCAACCGCCGCCACCCCCTGAGTTGGCTATAGCGGTGCGTCCCACTGCCTGCCATAGTAGGGTCGAATGGTGGTGTTTTCGGCCCATGGACAAGCTCGCCGTTGCACCGGCGGTTCACGGATCTTGTCGACGCGGGTAGAAGGGTGCGCCGCCGGATGGAGAGGCTGAGTCGGCCGCGTGCGCTCTGGCGGCAAGGCGGGATTATTGCCCTCTTCTGCCTGACATTTTGGCTCGTCTTGCTCGTCAAACCTGGTGGGCCCGACGCCGTCACCTTGAGTGATAATCTCTTTGCCATTGCCGGGTGCATCCTCACCACTCTCCTCTGCTTTGGCAGTATCCGTCGGTTTCGGCAGCTTCAAACCGGCCGCACCGAAAGGGGCATCTCCAGCCACATGCTGCTTGCCCTGCTTCTGATCGCTGTCGCGAGCCTCGGCGACCTTATAGCAAACAGCCTGTGGAGCTATTACCAAAATTTTTTGAACCAACCGCCGTTTCCGTCCTGGGCCGACGCCGCGTCGCTGTCCGAGTATCCTTTCCTTCTGGCCGCTATCCTCCTGCTCCCCATGCGGCGCTTGATCGCGACGGCGCGTATGCGCGTAGTGCTCGACAGCCTGCTTATCATGCTGGCCATCATCACCTTTAGCTGGTATTTCGTGCTTGGGCCGACCGTGCTGCAGGCCGGCGAGCAACCGTTGGCCAAGGTAGTCAGCGCGGCCTATCCGCTTGGCGATCTCGTGCTGTTCGCCTCAGTGCTGATCCTCTGGGCCAGGAGCGGCCACGCGGCGATGCGACCGATTGTGGCGCCGCTCGCGTTCGGCTTACTATTGTTCGTTGTCGCGGACAGCGTCTTCGACTATCAAAGTCTTCAAGGCACCTACGCTACGGGCGCGCTCATCGACCCGCTGTGGTCCCTGGGCTTTCTGCTGATCGCCTTCAGTACGCAACTGCTCAGTCAGTCCGTGCGGCAGGTGCCGGAGCCATTGTCTCCTCAGGTAGTTGCGCTTCCCACGCTCCAGCGTACCCTGCTGCCGTATGCCGTCATTCCCCCGATGGGCGTATTACTGATCTATACCATCTTCACGCACGGTCTCAACTCCCTGGCAGTCGGGGTTTACATTTGCAGCGCCCTGCTGCTGCTTCTGATCGTGGGGCGGCAGATTCTTGCCTTGCTGGAGAACCAGAGCTTATATCGGCAAGTGGCGGAAGCAAACATGCGGCTACAGGCGCTGGCGACGATGGACCCGCTCACGGAACTGCCCAACCATCGCTCCATCGTCGCTGCTCTTGATCAGGAGATCGAGCGCTGCCGTCGCTACTCCCGCGGCTGCGCCGTGCTGATCCTGGATCTCGACCACTTCAAATCGCTCAACGACACCTATGGGCACCTGGCCGGAGACGCGGCATTGAAGAGCGCCGCTTCGCTCATGCGCCAGGCGTTACGCACCGTCGATACGGTTGGCCGGTGGGGCGGGGAGGAATTTGTACTACTGCTGCCCGAGTTGGACACCGTCGAAGCTCGGCGGGTTGCCGAGCGGCTGCGCGGCCTGATCGGCAGTCACGCCGGTGTGACGAGCGGAAGAGTACCGCTGACCTGCTCGATCGGCCTTGCTCTCTACCCCGATGATGGAACCGACCGTGATTCGCTCTTCACCGCGGCCGACCGTGCAATGTACGCGGCCAAGCTTCTGGGCCGAAATCAGGTGCGGACGTTTGCCGAGCCGGCCGTGGCGGCATTGCAGCGGAACGTGGCAGGGTCGCGTGAAGAGGAGGATGCGCTCCTCGGCACCGTCAACGCCCTGGCCGCGCTGATTGATGCGCGTGACCGCTACACCGGCGCGCACGCACAGAGCGTGGCGGCTCTTGCCTTCCGGCTGGCGCAAGCGATGCAACTGTCGGCCGACGAGACGCGCGTGATCGAGATCGCGGCCCGCTTGCACGATATAGGGAAGATCGCGGTGCCGGACATAGTGCTCCAGAAACCGGGCGCTTTGAGCGAGGAGGAGTGGGTCGTGATGCGCACCCATGCCGCGATTGGGGCCGACGTCGTGCGGCAGGTGCCTGCCCTGCGCATGCTGGCCCCACTCATTCGCGGCCATCATGAGCGTTGGGACGGCCAGGGGTATCCGGATCGGCTGGCGGGCACGGCGATTCCTCTGGGCGCGCGCATTATCGGCGTGGTGGATGCCTATGTCGCAATGGTGACAGATCGGCCCTATAGAAGGGCATGCGAGCCTGCCCGTGCGTTGCAAGAGTTGCACCGCTGCGCGGCCGGCCAGTTCGACCCCGATGTCGTGACGGCGCTTGATGCCGAACTGACTGCCGTCCAACCGGCATACACGCCGAGCAGTGTTGCCTAGCCGGGAGTTCGTTCCGCGAGCGCGCCGGCAGCGGCATAGATAATCCGTAAGATTGATCGCCTCTTAGTAACCGCTCCCCCGGTTCCGGCCGTAGCGCGGAGTCTTGTGATCCCTTCGCGGCCCGAGCCTTACCCCGTCCTTACACGGAGCCATCCGCCTCCTATGGATTCGTCCCGCGCTGCCGCCGGTAGACATTGCTCCGTGTAGATGACAGACTGGGAAGGGGAGACACCAAGCCCGTACTCAATTGAAATGGTTCGCTTGGGCAGCGGCGGCATGCGCGCGCCAAACGACGGCGAAGGAGAAGGACACTGATGAAACGGCGAAGCGCCCTTGCATGCGCGATTCTAGCCCTGATCCTGACCGCCGGCCCGCCACGCATGGCGTCCGCACGGGCCAATCCCCTACCGATCAATAGGGCGATCTATGTTGGCTTGGCAAGTGGCCATGTCTATCGCAATGCAATCGGAACCTCGTGGCAACAGTCGGACCACGGCTTACCGGGCGCTTCGGATATCACGGCATTGGCCGTCACGTCGGACGGCGGCGCGCTCTATGCCGCCACCTGGGGATCGGGCCTCTACGCCTCCACGGATGGCGGGAAGCATTGGCGGGATGCCGGCGGACCCCGCACCAACCCAGGGGTCAATTACATAAGCGGACTCGCCCTCAATCCTGAGCATGGGCAAACGGTCTACGTGGTGACGAGTGATGATCGCTTTCATACCGCCACGGACGCGGGCGCTCATTGGGACGCCACGTTGCTGCCGGTCGATCTAATCGACAGCGTCACGACGACATCGCTCGCCGTGAGCCGGACCGACCCTACCGTGATGCTTGTCGGCACGGAACTCGAAGGCATTGTTCGCTCAGCCGATGGCGGCCGCACCTGGAGCGATACCAATCTGTACACGGATGTCAGCGTCAATGCCCTTACCTTCAGCCCCAAGAGCGCGAATGTGGCCTATGCCGCGACGGATAAGGGCGTCTATCGGACGATCGACGGCGGCGCCTCCTGGCAGGCCGAGCAACGCGGCATTCCCCACGGCACGCAGTTCCAGTCGATCGCCGTCGATCCGCATACTTCGGCGCGAGTGCTCGCCGGCACGGCGGACGGGCAGATCTATCGCTCCCTGGACGGCGGGGCAAGGTGGATGCTTCAAGGTCGGGCCGGCGGAAGTCAGATAAACGCCATGCTCTTCGATCCGGCTCATGCCGGGATAGTATTGGCGGGCACAAGCGATGCCGGCACCATGTACCGAAGCAACGATAACGGCGCACACTGGTCAGGGTATGCCACCGGGTTCGACGCCCACGACAACATTCTGGCGCTGGCGGCGGCCGATCGCTGAGCAGGTGATCGCGGTATCAGCTATGCGGGCTCGATCACCCGGAAGCCGGCGGTATGCCGCGCGCTTAGCGATTTCTCACCAACCTCTCAGCGTACTCTCACCGGTTCCTCAAGGCAGGCACAGCCTGGGCTCTTACCATGAAGCTCTATACGATTAGAGGAGGGAGGGTGGCGCGATGCCGACCATACTGGTGGCGGACGACGACCTGAAAATCACCGAGATGTTGCGGCGCACCCTCACCTACGAAGGGTATACCGTGTTGACCGCTGTGGACGGTCAGGAAGCGCTGGACAAAGCGCAGGCCCAACGCCCGGACCTGGTCGTGCTCGACTGGATGATGCCG
>JAICHN010000341.1 GCA_025924845.1 Chloroflexota bacterium
AGCCTGGCCCAGGTGTCGTTCACCGAGGATGAGGTGTAAGGATTGGCCTTGGTCGGCCACCCGGTGAAGTGCAGGGTGCTGTAGGTGCTCCAATCCGCCGAATAGACCACGGGAATGTTCGGCAGATCCTTCAGGAAGATCGCTTCAATCTGGTTCATGAGCTTATGCTGCAGTGCAGTGTCGCTGGTCTCGCGGAATTGCTTGAGCAGCGCCGATGCTTCCGGGCTCACATACCGCTCGAAGTTGTCGGTGCCGGTGAGCGTGGCGTCCGTGCCGATCGGCGCGAAGGACTCCTGGCTCATGAAGCCGTCGAAATAGTCGTACGGGGTGTTGGTTCCATTCGTCCAGTGGAGCTGTCCGTCGCCGCCGGGAAGGGTACCCTTGGCTGTTTGGTCGAACCAGGCGGGCTGCGTCATCAGATTGATCGTGGCATTGATGCCGATCGCCTTGAGGTTCTGCTGGATGATCTGCATGCTCAGATCCCAGTCGGACCAACCGTTGATCACGTTGAGGGTCAAGCTGACCCGCTTGCCGTTGGGATCGTACAGGTCGTTGCCCTTATAGGTGAACTTTGCCGCGGTTAGGGTAGCCTTGGCTTTGGCCGGGTTATAGGTAGCCATTTCCGCCGCCTTGGCCTTGAGGCTCGGATCCATCCAGTTCGACCAGGGGCCGAGTACACCCAGGGCATCCGCGGGCGGCTCGTAGCCGTATTCCCCGATTTTGTAGACCTTCTGGCGGTCGATGGCGTAGCTGACCGCCTTGCGGAACTCCGGCATGCTGTACGGGTACTGCTGGTCGTTGAACCAGAGCGATACCGGTCCTACCGTGCCGTAATCGCACACGAAGTGCTTCGGGTCCTTAGCCCCATAGGCCTTCTCGCAATTGGGAATGAAGTTGCCGGTCTGATCCAACTGACCCTGGCTATTAGCCAGGAGGGCCGCGTCATTCCCGGTAAAGGATGGCACGTGGATGCCGTCATAGGCCAGCGGCTGCCAGTAATAGGGGTTCTTGGCCAGAGTGTAGCTCTGCGGGGTGAAATCCGTGACCTGGGTGAAGGGACCGGTGCCCACCGGATTGGGATTGGCGAAGGTGGTCGGAGTCGTAATCTTCGAGTAGATATGCTGCGGGATGATCAGGGTGAGGTTGGCGATTTTGCGGAGAATCGTGGTGTTCACGCTGGTGAAGTTAAAGATGGCCTTATTGCCGGAAGCAGTCACACTGGCAAGCTGTGCCGGCTTGGCAAAGAGGCCCTGCTGATCGGCAGCGGGGTATTTTTTCCCATAATTGAACGTGAAGGCAACATCGGCGGCGGAAAACGGCTTGCCGTCCGACCACTTCACGCCGTTACGGATGGTGAAGGTCAGCGTCTTGTTGCCGTTACTCCATGTATAACCGGTCGCCAACCAGGGGTAGACCTTGCCTGGTGCTCCAGGCGGGACATTGATGATCATCATCGGCTCGTAGATGCCGAAGTCCGTGAAGTCCATCCGACCCGCCGGATCAAATAGATTGAAATTGCGGGTCATGGTGGTCTTGAAGTTCTGATAGGTGGTGAGATAAATAGGTGAGGCATGGGAACTGTGCGCGGAAGTGGTTGAGGCGGGAACCAGGCCGCCCACCAGCGCCATGCTGCCCAGCAGCACGGGCGCGAGCAGCCGTTTGCTCGATAGACCCTTCATCGTCATGTCCCTCTGTTCTGCAATGCCGCGGCAACGATGCCGCGAAAAGAGGTGATTAGGAGTGCCGGATAATAGAACTCTCACCCACCGGGTTTGGCGAGTTGTCGATCACCCCCTCTCAGACATGCGGATGAGGCCAAGAGTCGGCAAAGGCGAATGATATCCCCATCGCCCGTGTCTGTAGGACGGTACGAACGTGGTTAAGATATGATGACCGTACCCCCACCAGCGATCCGCGCCGGCCTACCGCAAAGAATCACCGGTCAAAGCGCGGAACCGCTACCGGAAATTCCTTGTCGGTTACGTACCCTAGCACAGTCTATTAGCGCTGTCAAGCGCGGCGCCATTGGCCGCTGTCGCATGGGACCTCCGGCTGCGGCCGGATGGTAGGGTAGGACGGCTGCGGCCGGATGCGCGGAGCACTCTGCCGTCACCCGGCTTTAGCCCTGATTATTACCCACGTTTCGCTCTAGGCCTGCAGAGTAGGGGCATCCCTGGTGGGTGCCCTGGTTCGGACCGCCACGGGCACCCAAATGGGATGCCCCTACCAAAAACGGCGTGCCCACCCCCCGACCCCGGGCCGGCGGCCGACCCGCGCCCGCGCGGGTCGATATTTTTCACGGGATTGACGGGGCGCTATACCAGCCGTATAGTTGTAAGCGTTTCCGGTAATCAGGGAGATTCCGCACCGATGAACGGCGAAAAAGCAGCCAGGAGCGTGCCGCGCGCCGCCATGCGCGACATTGCCTTGCTGTCCGGTGTCTCCATCGCCACCGTCTCCCGCGTGCTGAACGGACGCCCCGACGTGTCGCAAGCCACACGCGACCTCGTCCTCCAACACGTACGATCCGTCGGCTATGTGACCAATCGCGGCGCCCGTGCCCTGGCCGGCGGGCGGACCGGGCTGATCGGCCTGGTCGTGCCGTTCGCCCAGAACGACTACTTCTCGGCGATCATCGAGGGAGCTTGCGAGGCGCTCTATCAACGTGATGCTCGCCTCGTCCTCTGCCCCACCCATCACCTCAAGGATCGCGAGATCTCGATGGTGGATACCCTCATGCACGGGGCGACCGACGGCACGCTGATCGTCCTCCCCATGGAGTCGATCGCCGAGTTGCGCCGACTCCGTAGCCTGGGCTCGCCCTTCGTGGTGATCGACCCCAGTATGCCGCTGGACGAGGATTTTCCGGTCGTGGCGCCCACGAACTGGGCCGGGGCGCGCGTGGCCACCGAACATCTGATCGGGCTGGGCCACCGGCGGATCGGCATGATTACCGGCTATACCGGCTGGTGCGCCACTGTCGATCGTCTAGCCGGTTACCACTCGGCATTGCTCACGGCCGGACTCCCCATCGCGCCCGAATACGTGCGTGAGGGCGATTTCCAGACCGACTCGGGGTACAGGGCCGCTCATGAGTTGTTGGCGCTTCCCTGCCCGCCCACCGCTATTTTCGCCCAGAGCGACCCCATGGCGGTCGGCGCCATGCGCGCCGCCCGTGAGCGCGGCCTGGCAGTGCCGCGGGATCTCTCGGTGGTTGGTTTTGATGATGTGGAAATGGCATCCGTTACCACGCCGGCGCTCACCACCGTCGCTCAGCCGCTGCAGGAAATAGGGCGCCTCGCCGTAACCGTGCTTTACCGGCAAATCAACGGCCAGCCGCTCGACGCCAACCGGGTCGAGCTTTCCACCAAGCTGATCGTGCGGGATTCGACGGCGCCGCCGGCCGGGGCATGATCCTTGCCGTTACATCCATTAGACATGCACCGTGTAACGGCGATTAGCGATATCCATACGGTTCTAATCGAACGGGGCAGCATTTAAGGCTTGCGGTAAATTTCGTGGCCTCCTATGCGCCGCCATACCACAAGGGCGTCCGTCCCACGCTCGTCGGAGCCGTAATGAAAGGTTGCACGGCCGGATCTGGAGTAATGGAACTCGTAGATGCCGGGATGATCGGTCATCTGTCGTATCCCCAGTCCGGGGTCAGGGAGTCGGCCTTCCTTCAATGCCGCGACGAAGCGCATTACTGCTTCCCTAAAGGCCAGTTGATTCGCGGGCGACAATCTCGCGTACTCCGCTTGAAAAAGTCGCTGCCTGATGTATTTGGGCACGCTCAGGCGTGCCGCGCAATAACCGCATCCAGGCCGGCAAGGAACTCCTCCTCCGTCTCAGGCTCTCCGAGGTTACCCGCCGCGATGTCGCGATCCACTGCTCTTTCACCGGCTTGCCATTCCTCAGTCCAGAACCATGCTTGGTCGGGATTGATATCCAGCATGACTTCAAAGCCTAGACGCCGGAGCGCCGTTACCATAATGGTTTCTTCATGATAATTGGCCTGCGTATCAGAGGTTGCGCCGGCAATGGCCTCGGCATACGTATCGGCGGCACGGATGAGCGTAGCGGCCACGCTGATGGATGCGGCATCCGCAGGCGGGCGCTCCCCCTCGCGAATGCGTGCGATCACCTGGGTAGCTAGAACAATGAATGGAGGGGCGGCCGTGGACAGCTGGGCTTTTGCCTCTGGAATGGTCAGGGTTGACACGGAAGTTCCTCCTTCGACCTATCCGCCGACGATTCCGGGGCATCGAGACTCATGATACCGCCGATTCACCATCTACTGGGGCCGCGGCTACATGTGTGGGAGCTGGATACTATTCCAATCGAATGTGAGGGACGCACTCCCTTAGAGCACCGTATCGGTCAGCGCCAACGCCAGCAGCGCATTGCCCGCCAGCGCCTCCCGCATCTGGGCGATGCTGATCCGTTCGTTGGCGATGTGGCAGTCCGCCTCCCGGCCCGGCCCATAGCCGATGGGCGGGATGCCCGCGTCGTGTAGGTGGCCGCCATCGGTGGCGAAAGGCCAGAAGCCGGCGGGGGCGCCGCCCAGGGCCTGTTCCGCTGCCTGTACGGCCCAGAAGTCGGCCGGTAAGGCGTAGGGACGGAATATGGAGGGCAGCGCCATGCGCAGGCCGCTATAGCTGGTCATATCCTCCTCCACCACCGCGACCGTGCCCCGACTTCCCGGCAGCAGCGCCGCGTCCAGCAGCCCTTGCAGGGTGCGAACCATCGTCTCGGCAGCCTCGCCGGGAACGGTGCGCCAGTCCAGGTGGAGGCGTACGCTTTCGGGAATGACGTTCCGGCTGTCGTTGTCGGAGCGGTAGAGGGTGGGAACCATGGTGGCCGGACCGAATTCCGGATTGCCCGCCATGGGCAGGTCACGCTGGGCGGTCAAGAAGGCCGCCGCGATAGTGTGTGGGTTGATCGCCAGGTCCGGGGCGCTGGCATGGCCCGCGCGGCCGGTAATCACCACGTCGATGCCGGTGCGCCCCCGGTGGCCGCGCTTGAGCGTGCAGACGCTGGGCTCGCCCACCACGGCGCTGTCGGTGCGCAGATGGGTGACCAGGTGCTGGGTGCCCAGGCCGCCGATCTCCTCCATCACCACTGCCGTCACATAGACGTCGCCGGCAGGCGCCAGGCCGGCGGCGCGGAGCAGCGGCGCCAGATGGATCTGACAGGCCAAAGATCCCTTGATGTCCGTGCTGGCTCGGCCCCACAGGTAGCCGTCCTTCACCTGGCCGGAGAAGGGATCGGTGTGCCAGTAGGCGCGGTCGCCGGGCGATACGTGATCCATGTGGGCATTGAAGAGTACCGAGCGACCGGCGCCCCGCCCGCGCAGCAGACCGATCACGTTCCCCGCGTCGTCTACCCGTACGTCGTCGTAGGCCAGACGCTCCATCTCGGCCCGCACCAGCGCCGCGACCGCCCCTTCCCCGCCGGGCATGCTCGGCGTCCGCACCAATCGCGCGGCAAAGTCCACCACGTCATCGATCTGTTCCGCCGCGCGCGCGCGCAGACTTTCCGCCCCCATCATCATCCCGCTCCTCGGCAACTGCTTCCGTCAACTAGTACAGCGCGGCCCAAATACCTTAGCGGCCCCTACAAGTGTAGTAGAGACTAACGCCACGCTGTACTAGGTTGGCCTAAGCATACCACCTCGCCTTGGGCGGTCTCCGAAGAGCGAAAAACGGCAGGACGGCATCCGGTGGAT
>JAICHN010000342.1 GCA_025924845.1 Chloroflexota bacterium
CGATGCAGCGCTACATTCCCTTGGCATCTATGGCGTGATCACCACGGTCCATTCACTCAATCCCTTCTGGTATCTTGATCCCCACGCGCTTGAGCCCGCCACCGTGACCAGGCTGGGAGTGATCGCTATCGATGACTATGTGGACAGCGGCACAACCGACCCGGCCACCGCGGTACGTGCGCGCCTTGGACATTTGGCCGCGATCGAGCGCCGGTGGCATCTCCCGATCATTCTAGGCGAGATGGGCTACCCCACTCCCTCGCCGGCAAGCGACGCGACGCAGGCTGCCGTTCTTCAGGCAGAGTTCCGGGCTCTGGCAGCCGTGCCCTATCTGGCGGGAGTGAACTATTGGACGGCGGTACAGGCCAGTTCCAGTATTCTTTCCGGCTCGAACGGAGACTGGACGCTCCGCCCCGGCGGCCTAGCCCTGGCATCCTTCTATAATAAACAGGCCCAAGCAGCGAATGTAGAGAACGGTCGATTCAGCTGGGAAGACGGAACAACCCAGGGCTGGAGCGGCTCCGGCGTGGTCACCGGCCTGGCGCCCAGTACCGCGATGCCCTATCGGGGCCATAGCTCATTGGCGGTGTCTTTTTCCGGGGCGGGCGCCGGCAGTATCGCCACAAGCGATGCCTTGGTCGGTCTGGCTGGCGGCTCCGTTCTGACCCTTCACGTTTTCGCGCCGACCGGCGTGGGACAAATCAGCATGCGGCTCTATATCGTCGATACACCGAACAAGACCTATAGGTCCGCCGTAAGCACCGCCGAACCCGGCAAATGGACCACGATCACCTTTACTATTCCCGGCGCCACCCAGGCGCCACTCCAGAAGCTGGGGCTCGCCGTCACCGCAGCCGGTCCCGGAGGGGTGTTGTTCGTGGACTCGCTCTTCGACAGCCCCTACCCCGGCTGAAGTTCTACCGGAGGACGACTCGTTATGAGCCATCCTCCGGATGGGGAATCTTACTGCAGGCTCACGCTGTCAAAGGTCGCCGTGCCGAGCGTGCCGGACATATGCGACGTGATCGCCAGCCCCGCTAGTACAGGGCCGCTCAACGGGAGGGCCACGGTTGATCCTGGGATCGGCGTCCAGGCGGCGCCGTCACCTGACGTGTAGGCCGCGAAGGTGGCACCCACCCGCACGATTCGCAAGTAGAGTGGTGTCATTCCCGGCGCCAAGGCTGCCTGTTGTGCGTAGGCGCCGGTCGACGTCCTGTATTGCACCATAACTCCATGGTTCGGCGTCATAAATACCCCATAGTGGGGAGCCTGGGGATCCGTACTCGCGGTGATCAATAAGCCTGCCTTTGCCCACTCCTCGGTGGACGACTGGGAATCGATGCGCGCGCTCAGGCTGCCGTCCCCGGCCATAGTCTGCCAAGCGTAGTGGTACTGGCCGGAGGTGAGCCAGAGATCCCATCCCGCGCCCTGGAGGGTCCAGGTGCCGTTGGTGTAGGTTTGGCTGCCGGCAAGGGCCGGGCCGCCGATATCGCCACAGGTCCAGCCGCCCGTGCAGCCGCCGACGAGTGGGATAGTGGCGGGGGTGGAGGATGGCGGCACGGTCGGCGTGGCGGTAGCCGTCATTGTAGGCGAATTGGTCGCGGTGCTCGACGGCGTACTGGTCGGCGAAGCGGTTGGCGACGCGGTGCTTGAAGGGAAAACTGTTTTGGTAGCCGTTGCCGTAGCCGACGGAAGCGGTGTATGCGTCGGAGTAGCGGTGGATGACCGGGTTACGGTTGCGGTGGCGATTGGCGCCGCCGCTAGAGCAGGCGCGGTACCACCATACGTTTTATAGAACGTGGCAACCACGGCGCCGGCCGGGCGCATGGTCCAGGTACCGATGTCGCCCTTAAATAGGTGCGTGTAGCCGCCGGAGTTCTGGGTACCGGCGCCTACCCAGTAGTTCACGCCGGAAAGATAGGGCAGGTTGGCCAGGCCCGCGAACTCCGCCTTGAGCACGGTGTTCTGGGTGTTATCATCGACGTTTATCTCGTTGCTGTAGCCCATTTCACCGATCACCACCGGCACATGCCAGATCGCGTAGATGGAGTTCAACTCTTGCACACGCAGCGCGGTGGCGGCGGCGGGATCCGTGGTCCACTCATCGGGATAACTGTCGACGGTAATCCGACCCATCATGTTTACGGTTGCCGCTTCCAGAACCTCGGGATGGGTAGCGAAGAAGCTGTTGGTGGAGCGCACCGTGGTAATCACTCCACTGATGCCGAGTTGCTGTAGCGCCGAGTTAGCCACCGAGGTCGTCGTGCGTATAAAGGTGTTAAAGGCACTGGTAGCGGGATTCGGAGCGTACCAGGTCCAGTGAGGACCATAGTTGGCGATCCAATACTTGCCGTTCTCGGGTTCGGGACAGGGATCGAGGATATCGCCGGACCGGAATAGCCCGGGGTGGGCCAGGATGAAAGAGCGTTCGGCGTTCTCGTAGGCCGCCGGTGTCATAATGCCGGTGGCGCCGTTGTTGTCTTCCCACTGATTGGGATGAATACGGAACCACACATGCCGCCCGGTAGCTCGGACCGCATTCACCCACTGCTGCATATAGGAGGGATAATCCCAGAAGGTATCCACGGTAACATACTTGGGGTTGAGGCTAGCCGCAAGATTCACGCTCTCGGCGATCTGTGCGGCCGAGAGTGGCCAGGTATCAGTGTCCATGCTCTCCTTCATCGTGTCGACCGAGGTAAAGGCCAGGGTCGGCCCGCCCGCAGCATGGAGAACCGGGGACGATGTCGCGGCGCGGCCGGCCAGAGCCGTGGTGATCAGCGCTACGAGCGCGGCTATCCTGACCGTTTTAGAGATAGCCGGCGTCGGCGCGCCGCCCCGTGCATACCGGGGATTACGGCGATGCAGCCACCGGGGCAGACCGAAATGCCGGACCTCCGCCCAATGACCCGATCTTCGACTCGGGTCGCTAATCTCTCCAGTCCGGTCTGCCAAAGCCATGTCGCCCTCCTAAAACATCGGGCGCGGAGCGTTCCGCGCCTCTGGAGTATTGGCGCAACGGTTGCATTACTCAATGCCATAGATGGGCCGGCCCATTTGGAGTAGCCCGTTTGGCTCGTTGCTTGGCCGCTACTCGGGTGTTATGGAGAGGCGTCGTCCGTTGGCCCCAACCACCGATTGCCCAGGCACACCGCGCCGGTTCCTCACCTTTACCGTGACGGACTCCCCGGTATGCTGAAAGAGCGGCATAGGAGAGGAGGGACAGTTCATGGTGGGGGAAGCCGGAGCAGCCGAGCGGGGGACTATTCAGGCATATACCCTGGGCAGCCGGGAAATCGCCCAGTTTCAGGTACCGGGCGTGCGATTCATCGCGCTGACATCGGCATGGGAGGAGCGTCTGGCCGACGCCATGGGTGTCGGAGTGCGTGAGGTGCGGCGCCGTCAAGCGGACGCCGGGACCGCGGTACTGGCCCTGGCGGAAAACCGGATCGCCTGTTACGGCTGGGTGCTTCACGGCCTGTTTCGCATCCCCGAGTTGCTGGTGGAGTCACGGCTCCCCCCGCGCAACGTCTACATCTGGGATTGCCTGACGCTGCCCCCCTACCGTGGCCGCGGTATCTTTCCCGCGCTGCTCCGCCACATGCTCGACGAGTTGCGTGGGGAGGGGGTCCGGCAGGCATGGGCGGCGACGGCGCCCGGCAACGCGGCGTCGATGCGCGCCTTCGCCAAAGCCGGCTTCCGCCTGGTGGCCTATACGGAGGGAGGCATCGGCACGTTCGCGGCCGTACCGACCGCGCAAGCCACGGCGGAGGAAGCAGCGGTACTACGCACGAGTTTCCGCACTTAGGGTCGTCTCCGTCGGCGGTAGGATCCTGCGAATGCGTTGGCATGGCAGGGACGGGGCAGCTGCGGCTGCGAAGGGTTGACTCCCGCACACCCTGCCAATGGATGATGCACCAGCGGAGGATCAGCAGACAGGTTCTCTCCTCTATACTAGAGAGCGGCGACGCACTATCCCGCCGCTGGAAAAAGGAGTGGAAACGGCATGATCAGGTCATCGCTTGCCCCACGAACCGGCGTGCGCCGGCACGCCGCGATCCTCGCGTTCGGTCTCGCCTTGTTGCTTGCCGCCTCGGGGTTGACAGCCACGGTGCCGGTGTCGCGCGCGGCACCGGTCGGCACCACGCTCACTATCATGCATTTCAACGACGATTATGAGTTGACCCCAGTCGGTAACCTGGGCGGCATGAACTATCTGGCCGGCCAGATCGATCAGGTGCGACAGCAGGATCCGCGCTCGCTGCTGTTGTTCGCGGGGGATGTGCTCTCGCCATCGGTGGAATCATCTGTCTTTCTCGGCGGCCAGATGATCGCCGCTTTAAATCGCCTGCATCTGACGGCGGCAACCTTCGGCAATCATGAGTTCGACCGTGGCGACGGTCCGCTGGCCCAGCGCATCGCCTCCTCGCACTTCCCCTGGATCATCAGCAATGTGATCGTGAACCCTACCGGCAAGCCCTTCCCAGGTGCTATCGGCACCAAAGTGGTGACCACGCACGGCGTGAAGGTGGGCCTATTGGGACTACTTACCCAGGACACCTACGCACTTTCCAGTCCGGGGAAGGATCTGACCATCGAGCCGGTGATCTCGGCTGCCCGCACGGCGGTACATAGCCTTCTGGCCCAGGGAGCAACCGTGATCGTCGCGGTCACCCATGAGGATATGAGCGCGGATATTGCCCTAGCCCACGCGCTTCCCCGCTTCGACCTGATCGTGGGCGGCCACGACCATGTGCGCTGGCAAGCCGCGGTCGGCCACACCCTGATCACCAAATCCGGATCCGATGCCCAATACCTGGGGGTGGCCACGGTGAACGTGGGGGCCAATGGCCGGGTCACCTCCATCCTGGAGCAGGACCTGACCATCGATCCCAGCAGCACTACCCCAGATCCGGCGATGACCAAGCTGGTGAAAGGGTACGAATCGAAGCTCAGCAAAAATCTGAACATTGTGATCGGCAAGACCACGGTGCCGCTGGACGCCCGTGAGAGCACCGTCCGTCAGAAGGAGAGTGCCCTGGGTGACTACATCGCCGATGCCATGCGCGCCGCCACCGGCGCTGATATCGCCATAACCAACAGCGGCGGCATCCGCACCGACACCATCTTCCCGCCCGGCCCGATCACCCGTAAGACCATCCTCTCGTTCCTGCCGTTCGGCGATTTGCTGGTGACCGAGAAAGTGACCGGAGCACAGGTGCGGGCGGCATTGGAGAACGGCGTCAGCCAGGTGGCCGACCGCGCGGGCCGCTTCCCCCAAATCTCCGGCCTCACCTTCACCTGGAGCCGGAGCCGCCCAGTCGGTCACCGGGTCATCTCGGTGACCATCAGCGGACAGCCGCTCTCCCTCACCCGGACCTATACCCTGGCTACCAACGACTATATGCAAGGCGGCGGAGACGGCTACACCTCTCTGGGCAATGGGCAGGTCATCATCGGTCCCACCGGCGCCAAGCTACTGGCCACGGTGGTGATCGCGGCCGTGCGGCAGGACGGCACCATCGCTCCCACAACGGATGGACGCGATACCGAAGTACACTGATTCGAGCACCGATCAAGAGGAGGGACGGATTGCCCGATCCGTCCCTCCTCTTTGTGCCGCCTGGCAAATGACCACCTACCGGGCAAGGCCGGCGGATGCGATCATATGCGGACTTATCCAGGCAATTTGCA
>JAICHN010000343.1 GCA_025924845.1 Chloroflexota bacterium
CCACACCGATCGTCTCGCCCGGCCCGATATGCGAGAGGTCCAGCACCACACCCGGCCCGTAGCAATACTCCAGGGGTATGCCTTCGGCGCGCGGGGCGTCCGGCTTGACGTGGCCCCAGGAGTCGAGGTGGGTGCCGATATGGTCGCCGCTGACGATCACGCAGTGGTTGGGCGCGTGAGTGACCCCATACTGCCAGGCGCCAGTGGAGCGGGCCATTTGCTGGTGGTTCTCCAGCTCATGGATGAAAGGCTTGGCGACGCTGGGGTATGTCGGCATACCCTGGTAGATCTCCATGGTTAGATCGACAAGCCGGGGCCTTCCCATTGCGGTCTCCTCTTAACCAAATGCGGCACGCGGCGCCGGTCAGGTACGGATCATCGGAAGCGCTTCGGCCGCGGCAGCCAAGGCCAGTTCGTCGAGGTGATTGAGCACGCCACGCGCGATATGCTGCGTATGCTCCTTCGCGGCGCGTTCGGCAATCGCCGCATCGCCGGTGCGCAGGGCCTCCACGATCGGCGGATGAAGGTTCGCCAGATCGATCAGCGAATAGCCGCGCAACTGGGCGCCGCTAAACAGCGTCCATGCCTGGGGTCCGAGGCTCGTCCACAGCCGCAAGAGGACCCTATTACCGGCAACAGTGTAGATATGTTGATGGAAGGCCACGTCGGCGTGGAGCAGCCCCTCGGCGTCGTCCGCGTCCGCGTGCCGGCGCATGGTATCGATGATCTCGGTCATGCGGGCGATGTGATGATCGGTGAGGTTGGCGACGGCGAGGCGCGCGGCGAACCCATCGAGTTCGGCGCGCACGCCGTAGGCATCCCGCACCGTATCACGACTGAGAGTGGCCACGACCACGCCGCGTCGCGGCTGATACTCCACCAGGCCATCCTGTTCGAGCTGGCGTACGGCCTCGCGGATCGGGCCGCGGCTGATCCCCATTTGCCGGGCGATCTCCGCTTCCACGACCCGTTCGCCTGCTCGCAAGTGCCCGAGCAGAATCGCCTCGCGCAGCGCCTCATAGGCGTCACTGCGCAAGGGCCGGAACTGGGGCGCCTGCGCGAAGATGGGCGGCGGGCTCGCCGCCTCGCCTCTGCCATCGGACAGCCGCGTCGCGCTGGGACCGGGTGTCTCCCTCGCCATTCGCCCCTCACTTCCAAGCCTCATGGGCACATGTACTCATTGGTTGCAAGAATACCGCCTTGACGACGAATCTGCAATCTGTTGACAGCACACAGCTTATTCCATATGGCAAGATCTTGCCGCCTCTCCTGCTCCCACTGCCGTCCGTGTCGCACCCATTTCAGCAACTTCTGCCGATGCGCGAAGCCTGTACGCCCACTAGGCTGAGGTTGCAGGGACTTTCCGAAGCGTCCGGTACCAGATCGGTACGTGCGGCGAGTCATGAGCCCGCTACGCAGGTGGGAGGAAGAGGATGGAACAGATTAGCTTTGCGTTTCCGGTGCTGCCGGGTCAAACTGCCGGCACACGCGCCTTCTTTCAGGAGATCGAGGCACAGCGGCGGGATCAGTTTGCCGCCTCCGAACGACGCCTCGGCATCACCAAGGAGTCTTGGCACCTGCAGCAGACGCCACAGGGCGATCTACTGCTCGGCTACATCGAGAGCGCGGACTTCGCCCAAGCCCTCAGACAGTTTTCCCAGTCCCGGGATGCGTTTGACCAATGGTTCAAGCGGCGACTAGCCGAGCTAACCGGTGTGGACCTGAACACCCCGCCACCAGGGCCGTTGAGCGAGCAACTCGCCGACTATAGGGAGCATGGGGGTGCCGGCCAAGCCAAAGGGCTCGCAACGAAGTTCGTGTACTTTCTCGAGACCGGCGACGTCCCGGAGGGCCTGTTCACGGCCGATGTCTTCTGTGACTTCACGCTCCCACATTGGCGACTTCAAGCACAGGGCGTGGAGGAGATGGTCATGCTGCGCAAACAAGGTCACTCAGGACCCGGAAAAGTGCTCCGCCCACGCTGTGATCCAACTGCCGACGGGTTCCTACTCGAGTTCGAGGAATCCTGGTCCGATCACGGTAAAGATTGGTACAGCCGCGAGATGGTGCGGGCAGATGTCCGGGGTGGCTCGATTGCCGCCCTGTCGGTCTATTGCACCGGCGACTGGGACGCCGATCGGCGCGCCGAGCATAGCTCGGCCGTACAACTCCTCCGTCCTTGAGCCGAACTGCCGTCGCTTGGGCGCCCAAACTGACCAGGAACTCTCTGTGCCGACGCCTCAAGGTCTCTCGTAAGCGCAGCGGCTCCCTAGTCATCTGTCAACATGCAAACCGCACAGTGATCCTGGCACTGAAGTGTCAGGATCGTCAGGTCAGAATCCCCAAAGAGAATGATGCTTGACACTCAACTAGGGAGCGCGGGCGCCCTAAGCCTGCCGTGTGGAGGTTCCGATGAACGAACTGGTCTTTGCATCGGCAAGCGAGATCGCCGCCGCCATTGCGCGGAAGGACCTGTCGGCCGTGGAGGTACTGGAAGCCCATCTAGCGTGGATCGCCGCGCACAACCCCCGCATCAATGCAATCATTACGCTCGACGCGGAAGGCGCCAGGCAGCGGGCGTGGGAGGCAGATGAGGCCCTGGCTCGACGCGAGTCCTGGGGTCCCCTGCATGGGGTGCCCTTTACGCTTAAGGACGGCCACTCGACTGCAGGCATGCGTACCACCGCGGGCTTCCCACCCCTGGCAGACTATATCCCCACGGCCGACGGCACGGTCGCCGCGCGGCTGAAGGCGGCCGGGGCAATCCTCCTGGGCAAGACCAATGTGCCGGTGCTGCTCAGTCAGCCGCAGAGCGATAATCCCATTTTCGGGCGCACGAACAACCCCTGGGATCTCTCCTGTACTCCCGGTGGTTCCAGTGGCGGAGCCTGTGCCGCCGTCGCCGCGGGTTTGACCCCACTGGATGTCGGCAGCGACCTGGGCGGCTCTATCCGTATCCCTGCCCATTTCTGTGGCGTCTATGGCCTCAAGCCCACGGCCCGTCGGGTTTCCACGATGGGTCACATCCCCGATCTACCCGGCATGCCGCGCTTTGACCGCTACCTGGCCTGCATTGGTCCCATCGCGCGCAGCCTGGACGATCTGGCGTTGGCGCTCCGTCTCCTCGCCGGCCCCGATGGGCACGATATCGAAGTGCCGCCCGTTCCCCTGCAAGAGGAACCAATAGTGCGGTTCACCGAGCTTCGGGTCGCATGGGCGCCGACCTTCCCAGGCGTGCCGGTCACCGCGGAAATCCAACGCGTCGTCACGCGGGTCGCCGAGGATCTTGGGCGGGGCGGCGCCCAGGTTGCCGCGGCGCTGCCCATGATGAGCTTCGAAGCGCAGCACACGCTCTGGGCCGAGGTCTATAGGCACATCGAGTACATCGCGAGTCGGCTCTGGGGCGCCTTTCCTGCCGAACACGCCGCGACGCCCACGCTCCTGGATGAAATGCGGCGGCTGGAACGACGCGATGCGGTCGTGCGAACCTGGGATCGGTTCTTCGCGGACTGGGACGTGCTGCTGTGCCCTGCCGCGCCGATCACTGCCTTCCCGCACTGTCTACCTGGAACACCCCTCTCCGTGGACGGCACCCCGATGCCCTATGGGCAGATCAGCCATCATGCCTTCCCGTTTAATCTCTCCGGCCATCCAACGATCACCCTACCCGCAGGGACCGATGCCGATGGACTGCCGATCGGCGTCCAGATCGTAGGACCACGTTGGGGGGAGGAGAGACTACTAGCCATCGCAAAGCAGGTGGCGAAAGTGACGGGCGGATTCCGACGGCCGCCGGTTCTCACCGGGCATGAGGAGCCGGCCGCCGCTACGGGATGAATGATGTCCTAATCTTTCGCCGGCTATCGCCTGTAGAACCAGATGGCGCCCTCACGCCGGGGAAGCTCAAAGGTAAAGCCCTCGCTCAGCAGAGTCGAACCGGCAACTTGCCGTGTCTCACCGGTCTCGGGGTTGTCCAGAACGTACGCCACGTCCGGGTCAAGCCCTTTTGGGAAAACGGTAATCCGCTGCTCCGCGCAGTCCGGGAGGCGGATTCCCTGGATCAGGCCCTGTCCTGTTTCCGGTCGGTCAAACTGCCTGATTTCCCAGCGCTCGGCACTCTTGCTGAACGGGGTGAGCGGGTAATAGTCGCCGTTCAAGAGCAGATTGGACGCTCTACGCCAGATCTCCGTCATCCGTAGGGCGAGGGCGAAGTCATAGTCGTCTCGGCGGATATCGAGGGTGAGGTTGAGCATCGCCGCCATGGCGCAGTGAAAGGAAAAGCTGTCGACTTGCCGATCAAACCTGGAATGACCGTGTAGATCCCACGACATAGTGAATTCCTTGAAGTAGGGGATCCATTCGCACAGCGTATGCTGGAAGGCCAGCTTTACCGGATGGTCCCCATAGCCGTAATCGGAGTAGTGCAGGGGCACGGATCGGCGCATGGTCTCCAGGTCGTTGCGCCGCCCACCCGAGGCGCAGGAGTCGATCCATAGGCCGGGATTGCGGGCCAGAATGTCATCCCAGAGTTGCAGATACCCCTGCACGTAGAGGTTTTCGTTGATACCCTGGCGATCCTCCGGTTCATTGTCGCGCCAGTAGGGGAGCGGCGGGAAATTAAAATCCTGGCGATAGATTTTGACCCCATTGTCTTGAATCAGCTTGCAGTAGCGCTCGGTCAGCCAACGGAGGCAGTCCGGGTTGCCGATATTGAGCATCAAGGACCACTGACCGAATCCCTGCCCCGGTCCGGAGGCCCCAATCAACCAATCCGGATGATCGTCGAAGAGCCGAGTGGACCAGTGGGCGAACTGTTTCGCGTCACCGGAGGTGGGCCAGATCCATTCCGGATGCTCTCTGTGCAGCGCAGTATGCGGCGTGACCCGTTCGGGTTCAAACCAGAGCAGCAAGTCGATGTCCTGCCGGGTTGCGTTCGCGGAGATGGGCATCAAGCCGCGCGGAAACCGCTCCGGATCCGGTTTCCAATCTCCCGTCAGATACCAATGACGCACATGATCATCGTCGTAGCACGGGTACCAGCCTGCGTCGATCCACCAGCCGTCGAGGTCGAAGCCGCGTTGCTTGAACGCGTTCATGTAGCGGATTTGGTTGCCCTCGGTGGCCGCAGTGTGTTCCTCGCCCTCATCGGTTCCACCCGCGATCAGCATGGGACGCAGCGGCTGCCCATCCGGTCGCGGCAGCACGTGGGCCAGATACCAGCGTCGCCACAGGTTGATCGCTCGTGTCTGGTCACCCTCCCAGGACAGGATGGTCAGACGCGGTGTGCGGATCGTCTCGGCAGGCATCAGCCTTAGATGCGTCCGCTCCTGGCCGGCCTTGATCGAAACACCGTCGGCAGCGCGGGCGAAGGTTGCGGACCATTGGGCGGGCCAGCCCACGGCGATGGTCAGGCCGCACCCCTCGAATACGAGGCGGAAGTACGGAAACGCTTCGTTGCAGGCGCGACCGCCGGTAGGCGCGATGGTGATAGGCGCATCGTCGGTGATCGGAGTCTCCGTCGGAGTATAACCGTCGGCACTGCCGAAATCGCCGTTGGAATGGGACACAACGGGAGACGCGCCGGCGAACTCGCCGTCCAGAGCCAACAGGTCTTCGATCATCGGCGTGGGCGAGTCGTGGGTGTTTGTCAACCACGCCG
>JAICHN010000344.1 GCA_025924845.1 Chloroflexota bacterium
CCGGAATCCGCCACGCGGCCGGCTTCTACGTGCTCACCCTTGCCGGCGACCGGATCTGCGCCATGACCCGCTTCGACAACAGCGTGCTGCCGTGGTTCGGGCTACCGCGATCGCTCCCGAGCCGATGACGGTTGCCCTGACTCGGTGTTCGGGCGCCTGGTGGAGTTCCTGAACCGGCCGGACAGCGCGGGCGTCGTGTATCGGCTTGGCCACACCAAGCCGGAGTCCGTCATGGTCGAGATCGCGCCGCCAGGCTGGCACACTATCGCGAGGGGTCGCAGCGAGTCCGGCGAAGCAGCAGATCCGCCGACAAATACCGGCAAAGAAATCTACGCAGATACTTCTGAAATTAACAAGCTGAGGACGGAGCCGCGCAGCAAGTCATGCCAGTATGGCCGGTGCGCTGGCCCTCCGGCTCAAAGCCCGCGGGCGTCGAGTGGCGGCCGGGGTGCGGACCGTGCCCCGCGGGGCGCGGTCTGCGGCGCGGCTAGAAGGGCATCTCACGGGCGCAGTCGCGATCGCAGACGAGCGCCCACACCGGCCGGCCCGTCCGGAGGCGGGGGTGGATGGAGCGGAAGCAGCCCGCGTTGGGCATCCGACCTCAACGGAACAAAAACAACGCCAACAATCTACAATTTGTAGTAGCGCCAATTCACGGCCCAGAAGACCCTTTCTGAGCGGTGTCCCGCCTTCCCTCACGCCTGAAGGAGTTGCTACGTCACCCGTCAGATCGTCCAGAAAACACCGCCCGGAAGGATCCAGCAACTCCGACAGCGGGTCTCCTACCCCCTTAGCGCTTTACTGAGGGTTATAATCCTTGCGTTGGCGAGAGCAGAAATAACCTTACTGCAGCCATAATTCGCACGAGTTATTATAAGTTGTAGTTTGTTAGCGTTGTTTTCTGCTCCGTTGAGGTCGGATGCCCCTTCGTACTGACCTGGCTGAAGAAGCAGGGCATTGACGATGCCCTGATCCAGCCCTACTCGGGCCATGCCCATCGCCAGTCGCTGGAGGTCTATTCCCGGCTGGCGATTGCCGACGCGCAAAAGGAATATAACCAGGTGATCGGGCGCTTCCCCATCTAGCCAGCAGACGGTGGGTTGCCAGGGATGGCCGCACACGCTATGCGGCTATTTCGGGCACCTGCCGTTCTCGTCACCGATACTACTCATAGTAGTACTTTGCCCCTGGTGGTCGGGTAGGCGGAGTGCATCGCTGCACCCCGCCCCCCTCAGAACCGTGCGTGCCTCTTGCAAGGCACACGGCTCAAGCAAACTCCTTACACAAGCAGTACCTCTCCACTCGCGTCCGTTGGACGGATTTTGCCGCTGTGGATTTGCTGATGGCAGTACAGGTGTACCAGCGTCTGGTTTCCTTCGTCGTCTGACCCCTGCTTCCCCGTCGGTTCGATGTGGTGAACGTGCAGTTCTTCGTCGTTGAAGAGCGTTTCCCCACACAATCGGCAGACATAGTTCTGTTTGCGGGCTAGGCGTTGGACACGCGGAGGTGTGTTTTTCACCCCCTGTTGTTGTCGTGTTGCCCAATATTCCCGCAACTGCGGGTCGTCGGGCGATGCCTTTCCGCGCACGATGATATGTCGTTCGATTTTGAACCAGCTAAACTTTAACAAGTACGCCCCGGTCTGTTTGTCGCCAAACACCCAGTGGTCGGCGCGTTGTGGGTTTAGCTTGCCCCAGTATTGGTGTTTCTGCCAGGCGTGGGACTTGCGGGGATGCTGGCGACTGACATACCGGCGCTGCCGGTAATATAGCCATTCATCCAGTTGATGAAAGGTTGCCGATGCTACGCCGATGCGGAAGTAGTTGGCCCAACCCCGGATTATCGGGTTGAGTTGCCGGATCACCGTTTGGACGTTGCTGCCCCGCAAGCGGAGCCAGGCGTCCCGCAATTTCTGCCGCATCTTCGTTACCGATTGCTTACTGGGTTTAATCAGCAGTTTATAGCCGGTGCGGCTGGTCTGTGGGGCGGGATAGTGTCGGATATTGAAGCCGAGGAAGTCAAATCCCTCGCGTAGATGCACAATGCGGGTCTTCTCGCCGGAGAGCGTTAAGCCCCGTTTGCCTAACCATTCGTTCAGGAGTTGGACGACGGCTTCCGCATCCTCGCGGCTCTCGCAGAACGCGACCAGGTCATCGGCATAGCGAACCACGGCGCGCCGGCCACAGAGTTTACCTTGCGCATCGTAGCTGATGCCCAACGCTTCCTCCATGCCGTGCAAGGCGACATTCAACAGCAAAAGGCTGATCACCGACCCCTGGGGCGTACCCGTCAGGGTTTCGTGAAACTGGCCTGCGTCCAGATAACCCGCCCGTAGCCATTGTTTGATTAGCTCCCTGCCAGGAGCCGGGCCAATGGCGGCTAAGAGGGCTGGCTGGTCAATGTTGTCGAACGCCGCCGCGATGTCCGCGTCCACCACCCATTTCCGCCGCCGATTGGGGCAGGCTAGGAGGTAGATGCGGGCTATCGCGTCGTGGCACCCGCGCCCTGGGCGGAATCCATAGCTACTGGGTTCAAAGCGCGCTTCCCATTCCGGTTCGAGTGCGTTCTTGACTTGGGCCTGGCGGCAACGATCCAAGATAGTGGGCATATACCCAGCACACTACATCGTCTTCTCCAGAAGATTTAGGATTGGTCACCGTTACTCACCCAAACCACCCGCTTTGCGGTCAGCAACTCACCCTCATTCGTATTCGCCGTGGGCCGGATCCCGATCTCATCATTCGGCACCCCGACGGTCGTCACACCGCTATCCGTTTGAGTTGGACCGACTTCGGCGCTGCCCGACTCCCTGCTGCCGATGTTGCTCCGCTACTCGATCTGCGTGGCCTGCGCCAAACCGTCCAGCTACTCGACTTTATCCGCCAGGATGGGCGCTGGCCCACTGTTCCAGTACCGCCTGGTCCGCGCTATGATCAACAGTAGTCAGCGGCCCTGGATCAAGCTGACCAGGAGGTTTAGCTATGACCGTGCTTATTACTGCTACTTCAGTTGCGCCCAGCCAAATCTGGCCGGCGCTATCCCCCGACCAACAACGCCCGGTGGTCCAACTGCTCGCCCGGTTGGCCCTGCATCTGGCTGTTGCTCGCGCAACCAGCCCAACCAATGCAAAGGAGGTTCCCGATGCTGCGCCTGACCCCCTCATCCAAAATCCGGCCCGACCATCTTGAGCGGCAGGCCCTGATCTATGTGCGCCAGTCCACGCCGATGCAGGTGCGGGAAAACAGGGCCAGTACGGAACGCCAGTACGACCTGCGCCGCCGCGCTCATGATCTCGGTTGGCCCAGCGAGCATATTGAGGTCATTGACCAGGATCAAGCCCACTCCGGCGCCTCGCTCGCCGGTCGTGATGGCTTCCAATACATCCTGGTCGAGGTCGGTCTGGGTCACGTCGGCGCCCTCTTCAGTTTGGAGGTTTCGCGCCTGGCGCGTTCCTGTAGCGACTGGTATCGCATGCTGGAGATCTGCGCGCTCACCGACACCCTGGTCATCGATGAAGACGGGGTCTATGACCCGGGTCAGTACAATGACCGCTTATTGTTAGGCATCAAGGGGACCATGAGCGAGGCGGAGTTGCACTGGTTGCGCTGCCGCTTGCTGGGCGGCAAGCTAGAGAAAGCCCAGCATGGCCAGTTGCGCTTTCGTCCGCCGACCGGCCTGGTGTTCGACCCCGCCGGGCAGGTCGTGCGGGACCCCGATGAGCAGGTCGCCCATGCCGTGCAGCTACTCTTCGCCGTCTTCGAGCAGCGCGGCTCGGCCTTGGGAGTGGTGCGCTACTTCGCGCAGCAGCAGTTGCAGTTTCCCACCCGCTTGTGGGGCGGGACGCAGCAGGGCGAGTTGGTGTGGGAGACCCTGCGGCATGAACGGGTGCTGGAAGTGTTGCACAACCCAGCCTATGCCGGTGTCTACGTCTATGGCCGCACCCAGACTCGTAGCAAGATCTTGCCGGGTGAGGCGCCACGCATCAAAGGCCGCACGCGCCAGGTGCCCCAGCAGGATTGGCCGATCGTGTTGCCAGATGCGCATGCCGGTTATATCAGCTGGGAACAGTACCAGCGCAACCAACAGAAACTGCAAGACAATCGCACCTACCGGCCGCAGGAGCAGCGCGGGGCAGTGCGCGAGGGCGGGGCGCTGCTGCAGGGGATTGTCGTCTGCGGCAAGTGCGGCCGGCGCAGGGGGGTGCGGTATCTACCCAACGGCGTTACGCCAAGCTATGATTGCGGTCAAGCCCACAAACAGCTGGGCGAGCGCACCTGTCAGATGATCCGCGGTGACGGCGTGGATGCGGCAGTAGCGCGGGTGTTTCTGGAGGCGATGCAGCCGGCACAACTGGCGGTGTCGCTGGCGACGTTAGAGCAGGCCGAAGAACAAGCTCACCAAGTCGAGCGGCAGTGGCAGTTGCGGCGCGCGCGCGCCCAATATGAGGCGGACCTGGCCCGGCGGCGGTTCATCGCGGTGGATCCGGAGAATCGGCTGGTGGGGCGTAGTCTGGAACGGGAGTGGAACGAGAAACTGGCGGCTGTCGAACGCTTAGAGCGGGAGTATGGGACGCTGGCGCGGGCCGCCCTGCCAGTGGTGAGCGCCGAGGAGCGGCAACGTATTCTGGAACTGGCCCAGGATCTGCCGGTGATCTGGCAGGCGGCCACAACTAAGCAGACGGAGCGGAAGCAGTTGCTGCGCTTCTTGATCAAAGATGTGACGCTGACGCTGGCGGAGCGCAAGATCCGCATCGCCATCCGTTGGCAAACCGACGCCTGCACGGAACTGGAGATATTGCGCCCCCAACGGTCGTGTGATCTGAAGCGCACAGACGAGCGCTTAGTGGCGCGCGTGCGGGAACTGGCCGCGCAGCATACCGATCGAGAAGTGGCTCGACTGTTGAACGAGGAAGGCTATCATGCGGGAATGGGCGGGCCACTGAGTGCGAACAAAGTGCAATGGATCCGCCACGCTTATGGCATTCCCTTGAGTTGCCCGGCCTGGGGTTCCGGCGAGGCCGGGGTGCAGCGGGCAGATGGGCGCCACTCTGCACGAGCAGCAGCGCGACTGCTGAATGTAACGGTCTCGACGATTAGTGATTGGTGCAAGAGCGGGCGTTTGGATGGCATCCAAGCGGTAGCGCACGGCGCCTGGTGGATCCGCTTGAGCGAGGAGCAGATTGCGCAGTTGCGTAAGCCCCAGCGCCGGGTCTGGCGACGGCGGACGGAGGAGTAAACGCAACAAGTAGTGCTATACTATATATATAGAAGGGGTGGTCTGCCGCAGCCACCCCAGCGACAAGCGAAATGCGCTTGTAAGGAGATGCAGTATGAACCGGGCATTGGTAGGCCGAGCCGGCGCTGCTTGCCATTCGGCTTAGGTATCAGCACTCGGCGGACTGGTTTCCAGCGATAGCGCTCCGCACGTACTACGGCGATGATGCGGTCGATTTTCGCCAGCGACATCCCATCTACGGTTTCGTTGTCAGGTCCCTTCGTCATGGCGCCCTGATTACAATACAGTTTGCCATAGGCCGTCAGGTACAGGTTCTTGTTGAACAGCATACGATAGACGTTGTACTGCGCCCCCAAACCTGGACACGAAAATCAGGTTTGAGAGTTGGTCCCCTGGTCGTCGGCCTGCTGCTTGAGCC
>JAICHN010000345.1 GCA_025924845.1 Chloroflexota bacterium
CAGGGTCCATCAAGAATCATGCCATCCAGATTCTTACCGATGGCATCACTGGTTTGCAGACCGCCGCCAAGCAGAGATGGTGAGAGCAGCGACTTAGTCTTCAGATTGACCAGGAACTGAAGAGCAGCTACGCTGTTTGGGCTATTGATGTAGCCGGTAGCCTTGGTGCCCGCGGCGTTGGTGACATCGCCCCCGAAGGTCCAGATCCAGGGTAAGAGATTCCAGCCGTCGACGCCGCCTTCGGCGTAACCGAAGATTCCTTTGCCCAGGGCCGCGAGCTTGACGGCGTCAGCCTCGAACTGATCGGTAGTAGCCGGCGGAGTGGTAATGCCTGCCTTCGCGAAGAGCGCCTTATTGTAAATCAGCACTCGTGTGTTGGTATCCAGGGGAAGGCCATAATAGTGGCCGTTGTAATAGTTGGTGGCGACCGGCCCTGGATAAAACTCGCTCTTCCGTTTTGCCATAATGTCGTCGGTCGTGGCCAGGGCGCCAATCTTCGCTAGCTGCGGCACCACCACGATATCCGAACGCACCACATCAGGGCCGTCTCCACCGGCAATGGAAGCGATCAACTTCTGTTGCAGCGACGTATCAGGAATTATCTGGCTGTAGACCTTAATATTGGGATAGGCCTTCAGGAACGCGGGCAGCACTTTAGTAATTAGCGTTGAGTCTTCCGGACCAACCGTATTATAGGCGCTCCAGAACACCACGCTGCCGCTGATCGACGTGTTGCCCATCGAAGCGGCGCGAGCGTCCTGTAAGGAGCTGCCGACCAGGCTTAGGGCCAGGGTGGTGGTAAGTGCCGCGCCTACGAGGCGGCTACGACCGCTAGTTGGAAGTATCTTCGGCATGATAGCGTCTCCTTAGTCCTTGAGTTCAACTTTCACTGCGTCGCGGATGAATGGATGGACCTGAGCCGACGTACCGCGCCTGTCTTCATCACCCCCTTTGCGCGCCCGGCTACGACGGGATGCCGGTAACCTGTTGCTAATGCTCTCGAAGTTGGCGTCGTTTGATAGGCGCGGGCCTGCGCCTCGTATCATATGGAACCTCCGGCTGAGGGCGGAAGGTAGGGACGAACGGCTGCGGCCGGGTGTCAGGGCGCTTCAAATTATGCTGCCTGCTTCTGCACTAGGCGGTTTTCAGGTAAATAGCAGTGGATTAGCGTCGAACGGCCGCCCGACGAGTCAAGTCGCCATTAGCCCGTACCCGTTTCCGGGCCAGCAAATCGTCGATGGGTAGAGGGGTACCGGTTTCGTAGATCGGAGGACGAAACACTTCACGGAGAACCAAACTGGCGGCGCCGCGCGCCCAGTCCACGTCGGTGGTAGTCAGGGTAAGCAGCCGGGTGGCGCCGGCCGAAGCGCCGTTGCTGGAGTTGCCGAACACATGGCTCGGCAGCGTGGTATACAAGGGGCTGAGCAGCAAATCGCCCGCCCGCAGGCCTTCGCCCCCGATCAGCACAAGGGCGGGATCGAAGATATTAATCAAATTAGCCGCCGCGACGCCGAGCGCCACGCCGGCCCGCGCGAAGATAGCCTGGATGATGGGATCGCCGGCATTGGCCTGGTTGACCAGCGTACCCATCTCATCTTCCACGTGATGGCCGGGATCCTCGCCCGTGGCGGCGCGCAGGATACCGTAGTCCGAGGCGATGGCCTCCAGGCAGCCGCGCTTGCCGCAATTGCAGGGCGCGGCATCCGGCGATGTATCGACGGTCATATGGCCGAACTCCCCGGCGCCGCCGTGCGCCCCTCGGTAGATCTCGCCGCCTACCACCACGCCAAGACCGATCCCGCGTCCTATGGTGACGAGGAGAAAGTCGGGAATATCGCGCCCGGCCCCGAAATGGCGCTCGGCCACGGCCAGGGTATTCACATCGTTATCAACACGCACAGGCATGCGCAACTTGAATTCGAGGGCGGGCCCCAACTCCACATCGGTCCACCCGAGGATCGCCGAATAGCGGCAGAGGCCGCGCGCCGAATCGATCAGGCCCGAGATGCCGACTCCCACGCCGAGCACCCGGCCCCGTGGGACGTGAGCCTCCTCGATACAACGCTCGATAGCGGCGGTGATCACCGCTACCACCTCGTGTGGCTCGGCGCCCGAGGCTAGGGTTGCCTCGCAGTGGTGGACGACGGTACAGGCGAGGTCGCACAGGGCGACGGTGGCGCCGTCCTCGCGCAGTTTCACGCCGACTACGTGGCCGGCGTCGGGATTAATCGTCAAGTGTACGGGCCGGCGACCGCCGCTCGATTCCTCGCTCTGCGTTTCGATTACGATGCCGGCGCCGACGAAATCGCCGACGATGCGGGTGACGGTCGCGGCGGGAAGGTTACCCTCGCGGGCCAGATCGGTCCTGGAGATCGGTGAGCGGGCCGCGATGAGGTTGAGGACGATGCTGCGATTGAGATCGCGCAGCAGCCGCTTGCTCCCCGTTCTCGTCGGCAACATCGTTACTTAATTCCTTAATCGAAGTAATGTGACGCTACCGTAACATGCCGCAATTCGGTTGTCAAGGCTGGCGGCGTGGATACGTTTTCTCGGGTGCGCTGCCTATATTGCGTGTTACGGCACCATACCTGGAATGAATGTGGAGACGTTCCACTTATGGAGGAAGTAAGTTTCCGGGCGGGGTGGGTGGGCTTTCAAGGGTAGGTATGCCCCCATGGGCACCGCAGCCGGAGGCCCCGTGTCACCACTACTTACCCTTCAAAAAGTCGGGTGGGACGGGATGAATTACGTGCCCTTGAAGCACAGATGGGCGGATGGAATGGATGACACAGAGGGCGGCTCCGAGTCGCATCCGATCCGAGCCTACCCGGTGCATGCTTGGATAAGGCTCCGGTACTCTGGTTGGAGAGTCCAGCGCCGGCCCAAGGTAACGCATTTCGCCGCACCGAGCCGGAGTAGCCGCGCTTCGCGGGCATACCCTTCATTCCACGCCGCCTCCAAAAGGAGAACATGCATGGAGCAATCGATACGGTTGACCAGTCTCGCCCATTGCGCGGGCTGCGCGGGCAAGGTCAGCCCCGCCGCCCTGGCCTACGTCTTGCGCCTCATGCCCGCGCCGACCAGCCCCAACCTGCTGGTGGGTACCAACACATCCGACGACGCGGGCGTTTACCGCCTTTCCGATGATCTGGCGCTGGTGCAAACGGTCGATTTCTTCGCGCCCGTGGTCGATGACCCCTATTGGTTCGGGGCGATCGCCGCCGCCAACGCCCTCTCCGATATCTATGCCATGGGCGGCCGGCCTCTGACCGCCCTGAATATCACCACCTTTCCGACCGCCACCCTTTCCCTCGACGTGCTGACCGAGATTCTGCGCGGCGGCGCGGATAAGATGCGCGAGGCGGGCGTGACCCTGGTCGGCGGCCATACGCTCGATGACGCGGAGCCCAAGTACGGGCTGGCCGTGACCGGGCTGATTCATCCTGACCGGATCATCACCAATGCCGGGGTGCGTCCGGGCGATCGCCTGGTGCTCACCAAGCCGCTCGGCGTGGGCATCGCTACGACGGCGATCAAGAGTGGTCTTGCCGGCGACGCCTTGCGTGAGCAGGTGACCGCACAAATGGCGACCCTGAACGGACCTGCCTCGGAAGCCATGCTGGAGGCAGGAGGCGTACACGCGGCGACCGACATCACCGGCTTCGGGCTGCTCGGGCACCTCGGCGAGATGGCGCTGGCGAGCGGCCTGGCGGCGATAGTCAACGCTCACGCGGTGCCCGTGCTGCCCGGCATCCTCGAATTGGCGGCCCAGGGCGTGGTGCCGGGCGGCACCTTGCGCAACCTGGAATGGCTGGGAGAGCGCGTAACGACGGATCCGACGATTCCGGAGGCCCTACGTGTGGTCCTGGGCGACGCCCAGACCAGCGGTGGTCTGCTGATCGCCATCGATCCGGCGCTGCTGGAGCGCCTCCTGGAGGGACTCCGCCGACATGGTGTGGTGGGCGCGACAATCGGCGAGTTGACCATGGGGACGGCGGGCGCCATCAGCATCGTGCCGTAAGTATGCAGCGGCAGGCGCATTGATCGTGGAAAAACTCTCTAGGCCGATGCATCGCTCCATGATATAATAGGGGCGGAATGAACGCGTGTCTCGTCGAGGCCCCAGCGACGAGTCCGGAGTGACCTCACCTGACATCCACGCCGCGATCGGGTGGGCGACGTGGATGCGGCTGTGTCGGCGATCGGTAGATGGGGCACCAGAAGGAGTGACCATGCACCAAAAGATCCTTGCCGGCATTAACAGCTCTCCCAGTGCTCGCCACGCGCTCGGCTGCACCCTTCGCTATGCGGCGGAGGTACAGGCCCATGTGGTCGGGCTGCTGGTGGAGCCCCCATTCTGGAAGGGGCCGCGCTACGGGAAGCAGGAGTTCAAGTCGGCGGTACAGATTAACGCCGAGCGGCTGGCCAGGCAATACGGCGTGCCCTTCGAGTTTCGCACGCGCCGCGGCTACCCCGCCCATACGATCGCGGAGCAGGCGCGCCTGCTCGGCTGCGACCTGGTGGTCCTGGGCCATGCCGACAACTCACCGATCCACCGTTGGCTCACCGCCAGTGTCTCGGACCTTGTCCGTCACGAAGCGCCCTGTCGCGTGGTGGTGATTGGCACGGGCGACGTGATCGCCATCGAACCAAAGATTGTGATTACCGCCCTTGAAGATATGTCTTCCGCGGTGACGATCCCCCTCCAGATGACCTGAAGAAGCCGGATCCCGCGCCCACCGGTGCGCCTCCCCAGCGTGTTCTACGTGGAGGTGCTCGACCTGGAGATCCCGTTCCAACAGAGGCCGGCAAACTGACTGGGCTGGTCTTGCGGCGGAACGGCAGCGCTATGGCCGTGAAAAAGGTGGGCTGAGCAGTACAGCGGCTCGCGTACGTCGGCACCACTCGTCCGCAAGCGCCTACGCAACCTGCTGCTCGATCGGCAATCACCCATCGCGCGCGTCATGGGTATCCTGTACTGCCCAGCCCACGGTAGCGCCTCGACTGAACTACCAGCCTGTACCGCGGCAGACGATAGGACTGCCGGCCTCGTAGTACGCACGGGCGCGGCACTGCCCAAAGGAAGCAGGTAGGGCGGTGATCGCCACCGTCCCGTCGCAGAAGATATGGCCGTCGCCGTCCGGGTCGTTATAGCAGCCATAGGCGGACAACGGCAGCGTGGCGGACGTATGCGGCTGCATATGTTGCGCCGGAGTACTCGACTGACCGCCTAGCGCGGCGGTACTGAAGCCGGCGACCGCCAGGGTACCGACAATCACCAGCGAAGACATGCGGCTTTTGGCAAGCCACACTAACGTGCGTGTCTCCACGCCCTTAAGCAAACGTTTCACGGCTGCCATGGTTGTCTTCTCCTTCGCTGCGGCGTGGTTGTGCCATTTGCACTATACCACTAGGGGTTGTGGGTCTGTCTACCCCCTAAGGGCCACTGCCACGGTCATTTCATAGTCGTGCTGAGTAGGGGCGCACAGCCGTGCGCCCAGGTGACGGGCCAAGGACGCGCGGCTGTGCGCCCCTACCTACGCTATCCTGAGCCGAGAATGATAATGACCCTGAGCCACTGCCGGCACCCCTCGGAGGGCCGAAGGCGCGCCCGCAACCAGCCACTCCGGTAAGGCACCGGTACACATC
>JAICHN010000346.1 GCA_025924845.1 Chloroflexota bacterium
CCTGCCGCCCCGTCACTCCTTGCTCGACCGGTTAGACGGCGACGGGCTGCTTCTCGTCCGCTCGCTCGACCCACTGCCGCACCAGCGCCTCGAAGTCGCGCCAGTTATCGGCGGAAAGGGCCGAGAAATAGGCATCGGTCAAGACCTCGGCGCACTCATGGCGCTCGGTCTCCGAAAGATGCTCATACCACTGCGACGCTTGGGAATCGGTCACGGTGTCTACCTCCATTGGCGGACCCACGCCGCGCCCTGGGTTCGGGCAGCGAACAAACGTGGGGCGATGGGCAACCGAGCCCACGATACCGTCCAAGTTTCCCACAACTAGGCGGTAAGTGACAAGGTTAGGCGAAAGCTTAAAGCTTGCACCACGTTGCACGGTGACGCCGCGCCTGTCATACTAGCATACGGGGTTCCCCGTGAAGCCCCATGAATGAGGGATACTCCAGTAAATGACCACCCGTCGAACGGCACTGGTAACCGGAGCCTCGCGGGGTATTGGCCGCGCCGCGGCGATCGCCCTTGGCGCCGCCGGTTTTGCTGTGTGCGTGAATTATCGAGCCCAGGCGGAGGCCGCTCAGGAGGTAGTGCGGACGATCCGCGAGGCCGACGGCGAGGCGACGGCGATTCAGGCCGATGTCTCGAAGCGCGAGGAGGTAGAGGCGCTCTTCCGGCAGCTAGGAGAGCAACTGGGGCCGCCCGCGGTACTGGTGAACAATGCCGGAATTACCCGCGACACGCTGCTCCTCCGCCTTTCCGAGGATGACTGGGATGCGGTACTCGATACCAACCTCCGCGGTGCCTACCTTTGCACCAAGGCTGCCCTCCGCTCGATGTTGAAGGCACGCTGGGGAAGAATCATTAATGTATCATCCGTGGTTGGGTTGACCGGGAATCCCGGTCAGGCGAACTATGCCGCCGCGAAGGCGGGTTTAATCGGATTTACCCGTTCGGTGGCGCGCGAGGTGGCCAATCGCTCGATCACGGTCAACGCCCTGGCTCCCGGCTATATTACTACGGATATTACTCACGATCTCCCGGAGGAATTAAAGGCAAGGATACTGGAGATGATTCCGGCCGGGCGCTTTGGTACGCCCGAGGATGTAGCCGACGCGGCAGTGTTCCTGGCTTCGGATGCCGCTCGTTATATTACCGGCCAGGTGCTCAATGTGGATGGAGGCTTTGTTACCGCATGATTCCCCCTGTTTTACGTCGCGGTGGACTCCATTCCTCCGATCGCTCCGTCTTTGTCTTTCCGGGGCAGGGCTCGCAATTTACCGGCATGGGCCGCGACCTCTACGATGAGTCTCCGGCCGCCCGCGCCGTGTTCGATCAGGCCAACGAAGCCCTGGGCACCGATATCGCTCGCCTGTGCTTCGAGGGGCCCGAGGACGAACTGGAGTTGACCTCTAACGCTCAGCCGAGCATTCTCACCGTCAGCGTGGCCTGCCTGGCCGCCCTGCGCGAACGCGCCGGCGCCATGGGACGCCGTCTCTCTCCTTCGTTCGTGGCGGGGCATAGCATGGGCGAATACAGCGCCCTGGTCGCCGCCGACGTACTGGATTTCACCGACGCGCTACACCTGGTGCGCGAACGGGGCCGCCTGATGGAGGAAAGCGGCACGGCCAGCCCCGGCGGTCAGGCCGCGGTCATTGGCCTCGACGTGCCCACCCTGGAAGCAGTGGTGCGTAAAGCACGTGAGCTGGGCGAGATCGGGTTCGCCTGCATCAATAGTCCTCTGCAAACGGTGATTTCGGGCGAGATCGGCGCCCTCCTGCGGGCCATGGAGTTGGCCAAGGAGGCGGGCGCCCGCCGCGTGGCTCGGCTGAAAATCAGCATTGCCTCGCATTCGCCGCTTATGCAGCAGGCGGCGAATCAGCTCTCGGAACGGATCTCCCATATTCATCTTCGTGAGCCGCACATCCCGATCGTCGCCAACATCACGGGCCAGATGCTCAACACGGCGGCGGAGATCAAGCGCGAGTTGAGCGATCAACTGTGCAAGCCGGTGCAATGGACGCGGTCGGTGCTCGAGATGACCAGCCAGGGCGGCCATACCTTCGTGGAGATGGGGCCCGGTCAGGTGCTTTCCGGCCTGATCAAGCGGATAGACGGCACCGTGCAGGCAGTCACCTACCGCGAGATTGACGTGCGCGCTATATCCACGCCGGTAACGTGAGCGACCGGCAAAGAGTCGTCATTACCGGCCTTGGCGTGCTCAGCCCGGTGGGTATCGGGCACGAGAATGTCTGGGAAAATCTCCTGGCGGGCCGCTCGGGGGTTGCTCGGCTCACCCAATTCGACCCCAGTCCATTTCCGGTGCAATTCGGCGGCGAGGTGAAGGGCTTCGATCCGGCTATTCTGGGTTCGCCGCGCGAGGTGCGGCGCATGGATCGCTGTACACAATTCGCCCTGGCTGCCGCTCGACAGGCGGTGGAGGACGCGGCACTGGACCTTACCGCTCTGGATCCCGAGGCGGTAGGCATCACGATCGGTTCGGCGGCGGGCGGCTTCCAGACCTTGCTGGAGCAACACCAGGTTTATCTTGAACGCGGCCTCCGCCGAGTCAGCCCCTTTTTCATTCAGCATATGCTGGTCGATTCGCCGGCCGGGCAGGTGGCGATCTCGTTGGGTCTGCGCGGGCCGAATATGGCCGTGGTCTCGGCCTGCGCCACCGGTACCCAGGCTATCGGCGAAGGGGCCGAGGTGATCCGGCGGGGCGATGCCGAGGTCATGCTGGCTGGGGGCACGGAGACGCCGATCCACCCGGTGATTCTGGCCGGCTTCAGCGTGATGCATGCACTTGCCCGCGGCAACGGGGAGCCGGAGCGCGCCTCCAGTCCGTTCACCAAGCGTCGCGACGGCTTCGTGCTTTCCGAAGGGGCGGCGGTAGTCGTTCTGGAGTCACTGGAACATGCCCGCGCCCGTGATGCGCGCATTTACGCGGAGGTAGCAGGCTATGGGGCTACCAACGACGCCTACGATATGGCCGCGGTGCCCGAAGACGGGCTGATGGCGGGGCGGACCATGAGCCGGGCCCTGAAGAAGGCGGACCTGGCGCCCGAGGGCATAGACTACGTTAACGCCCACGGCACCGGTACGCCGCTGAACGACAAGGCCGAGACATTGGGGATTAAGGCCGTGTTCGGCGCTCATGCCTACCGCGTGGCGGTCAGTTCGACCAAGAGCATGACCGGGCATATGATGGCCGGTTCGGGGGCCGTGGAGACGGTGATCTGCTCCCTGGTCCTCCGCGACCAAATCGTGCCGCCCACGATCAATCTGGACGACCCCGACCCCGAGTGCGACCTGGACTACGTGCCGCACACGGCGCGTCGTATGCCCGTGCGGGCTACCCTCTCCAACTCGTTCGGTCTGGGCGGCCACAACGCCAGTATCGTGCTGCGGCTGGTGTAGACCGAGGACCGCGAGCCTTGGTAGGGACGAACGGCTCGGATCATAAGGGACCTGCGAATGCGTTCGCAAGGCAGGATACGGACGGCTGCGGCCGGGTGTAGCCCATTTCATCTCTCCAGCAACCTGGCTTACGTTTCCTCATGCTTGTAGGGGCACCCACAAGGGGTGCCCCTACAAGCATGCCTGGGGATTCGGGTGATAGGGCGCCCGTCACCCAGTGGGTCCTCGGTGTCCCTACGAAGCCCAACGGAACCGGCAGGGTAGCTGTACCGTGCCGATCATGCACCGTGTAATCAGCCGGGTACACTTCCCGCCGTTACCAGCATCCGATCGATAAAGTGAATGGGGCCGGCGCCGAACATCTGATGGAGGCGAGCCGTGAAGGCCGTGCCGACCGCGTCTCGTGCCTCGGTTGGATGGGCGCGCAGGGCGGTGCGGAGCGGGCCGGAACGGGAAACACGACTCTCCCAGAACGCTTCCGCGCTCTCAGCATCGTTCGGCATGTCGATCTCTTGGGTCGTCACCTCCACCAACCCCGCATGCTCACAGATTGCTTGATGCACGGCCGGAGTGGGCAAGGCGGTGAAAGGAAGGGTGAGCACTGCCAGTTCCTCGTCGGTCAAAGAAACCTGAGCGCTCACGACCTCGGTCAGGAGACGATGCGAGGGGCAGCGATCCAGGGTGGCCCAGGTACTGAAGGCGACCCGGCCGCCTGGCCGCACCGCGGCGCTCAGCGCGGCGAGCGCCGCGGCGGGATTTGGAGGATACATCAGGCAACAACGAGACGTGGCGGCATCGAAGCTTGCCGGCGGCACTCCCAGATCCGTCTCTCGTTCGATGACCCGGAAGGTTGCGTTGGTAAGGCCGCGGCGGCGGGCACGATCACTCGTTCCTTCCACCATAGCCGGGGACAGATCGAGGCCAAGCACCGAGCCGGTCGGTCCTACCTGCTCCGCGATGAAGAGAGCGGGATTCCCGGCGCCGCTGCCCAGGTCCAGCACACGCATTCCGGGAGCGAGGCGTGCCTCGGCGAGGAGACGCTCCGTAACGGGGTCGATGGGGAGCGGGGTCTCCGCTCCCTGTTGCCAGGCGGCCGCGGCGGCGGACCAGGCATCGCGCTGTTCATTCCGTAGTCGATCGGCGGGCTGCATGAGTGACCTCCTCGAATTGGCGTGATTGGGCCGGCCGGGTCTGTGCCTTAGCCCTCCGCCCCGCTCAGATGCTCAGTCAGGAAAGCCAGGCTCTCCTCGGCGTGCCCGTCCCAGAACGGCCAGTCGTGTTTGCCCGGATATTCATTGTATTGGTGAGGGACGCCGTACGCCAGGGCATAATGATGGAAGGCGCGGTTAATCTCGATCAGGCCATCCTCCGTCCCGCACAGCAGCTTCCAGCGCAGGGCACGGCGTACTGTTGTGGGCGCCATGCGCAGCTGAGCGAAGAGGTCCCATTGTTCGCGCCCGGTGAGCGTTGGGGGGAATAACTTATCGACGTGGGCGAGGTCGGGTCGGGACTCACCGAGCATCGCCTGTCCGATCATCAGCGCCCCGGAGAGCGACACGGCGGCGGCAAAGGTGTTGGGGTGGCGGAGTGAAAGATACAAAGCGCCGTAGCCGCCCATGGAGAGGCCCATCAGGCCGCGTGCTTCCCGGCGCGGCAGGGTGCGGTAGGTTGCATCCGCGAAGTTGACCAGGTCACGCGCGGCCATGGTCTCGCAGAGTGATGAACCGTCGAAGGAATCCACATAGCAGCGCTGCGCGGCATCGGCGCAGACCAGGATCAGGTCGCGGCCCGCCGCATACTGGGCGATAGCGCTCCCTTTCAGCCATTCATCCTCGTGGCCGCCGATGCCATGCATGAGGTAGACCACGGGGTAGCGGCGATTGGCGAAGGCCGGGTCGTCGTACCGTTCGGGCAGAATAGCGACATAGCCCGTGTCCCCCAGCGCGGAGGGGAAGGTCTGTCCGGTTCGCACGATAGGATCCGCCATGACGCATCTCTTTCCACCGGGAACGAGCCCGGAGCGGTTTTCGACTTCTGGGCGGTAGGGCGTGTGGATCCCCTGTATTCTATCCCATCTCGATCCTGATCCTAAAGTACCATGGCAAGGCGGGTGCGCCGCACATTTGATACGGTTGGCGAAATTGCCTGGGAGCGCGAGCGTCTCGCTCGTCCCTGTCGCCC
>JAICHN010000347.1 GCA_025924845.1 Chloroflexota bacterium
TAGCCGCCGCTCAAATGACCAAGTTGGCGTTCGTCACCAATTATGTCGGCGCCACCAGCGAGCCGGCGGTACATCTAGCGTCGCGCCTGGTGGAGTTGAGCTATCCGAACATGAGCGCCGTGTACTTCACAACCGGCGGCGCCGAGTCCAATGAGTCGGCGTTCAAGACTGCTCGGTTCTACTGGAAGTTGATGGGGAAGCCCGACAAGGTGAAGTTTATTTCCAGAGTGCATGGCTATCACGGCGTTACCATGGCGGCGGCCAGCGCCACGGGGATGGCATCCTACCATAAGATGTTCGCTCCTCTGGTCCCCGGATTCATTCAGGTGGCTCCCCCTCACCCGTACCGTTGGCCCGATTATGGGGGAAGCACTGGCGATCCCGGGCTGGAAGCGGCGGCGGTGATCGAGCAGGCTATACTGCGCGAAGGCGCCGACACGGTGGCGGCAGTGATCGCGGAACCGGTCCTGGGTGCGGGTGGGGTCATCGTACCACCTGCAACCTATCTGCCGAAGCTGCGGGAGATCTGTGACCGCCTCGGTGTGCTGCTCATCGCGGACGAGATCATCACCGGATTTGGACGCACCGGCAAATGGTTCTCGCTTGGCCACTGGAACGTCCTGCCCGATATCGTCTCCTTCGCCAAGGGCGTCACCAGCGCCTATTTGCCCCTGGGAGGGATCATCTTATCCAAGCAAATCCATGATGCGTTGCTCAACGCGCCGGCCGATCTCAAGTTCACCCATGCCGCCACGTACTCCGGGCATCCCACCTGCTGTGCCGTTGGGATCCGCAACCTTCAGATCATTGAGGAGGAGGATCTTTGCGGCCGGGCCGCCGTGGTCGGGGCCCAGTTACTGGACGGACTGCAATCGTTGCGCGCGCATCAGGCAGTGGGCGATGTACGCGGGTTGGGCATGATGTGCGGGGTCGAGTTGGTCGAGGATCGCGCTACTCGCGCTCCGGCAATCGGCCTGGGGAACAAGGTAGCGGCGGAGGCTCGGCAGCGTGGCCTATTCATACGGAATAGGGGCGGGGCACGGGGCGATTTCCCCATCGGCGATACACTGTGCATCGCACCGCCGCTGATCACGACGGAAGCGCAGGTGGAACGTATCGTAGCTATACTGGACGATTCGCTGCGCGCGGCGCAAGCCTGACAATCGGTCAAAGCCGGCTGAGCCGACATCGCGGTGTCGGCTCAGCCGGCTTTGTGGGTTGGGCAAGAGCACGTTGCACCGATGGCCGTCTGTCGATTGGTGGCCACTGCATCGGATCGAACACCGCGGCCGGTGCCGGCCGGACTCCCGATCCCCGTGCGACATGTCCCTGCCCAATAGAGGTAACAGCGGGCTGAGCAACTGCAGAAACGTCGTCGACGCGGCTGTATCGACGCACGGTCGCGGCCGATCGATCGCCCATCCGGGTCGTAGACGATGTGGCACCCTTCGGCGCCCCCGACTGCCGTGCCTCCGATCGGATCGTGGGCAACCGGCCGGGATGCACACCTCAGCGCGTCGGGCTGTTCACGGACTCGCCCTCTTGGGGCGCACCCGCCCAGGCAGCGGCGGCCCACCGGCGCAGGACCTTGACGAATGGTCCGGAATAGCCGTATATTCCTTGCATCATGGACCATTCCGACAGTCCGGACTATGCGCTGGCCAACGTCCTGGAGCTGACCGAGCCGGCCCAACTCGGGGCCCTCAGTGGCGCCACGCGCCCCAAGCTCCTCGGGCTGCTCGCTCAGCGCGCCGCCACCACCGCGCAGCTCGCCGCGGCGCTCGGGCTGCCCAAGGGCACCGTCGGCCACCACCTCAAGGTGCTGGAGGCGGCCGGGCTGATCCACGTGGTGCGCACCCGCCGGGTGCGGGCGCTCACCGAGAAGTATTATGGCCGGGTCGCACGCATGCATCGGCTCGCCACCGGCGACACCGCCGCGGGGGACGCCCTCCGCCCCGCCGCGCGCGCCGCCCAGGCACAGCTCCTGCGCCAGGCCGGTGCGGAGTTGCGCCCGCCTACCGGCGCCGACGACCCGACGATGTGCCTGCTGGTCCATGCCCGTCTCACCCCCGCCCAGGCGGTCGCCTTCGCCAAGCGGCTGGAGGCGCTCGCGCAGGAGTTCAGCGCGCGCGAGCCCCGGGGCGGGCGGGTCTACGGCCTGGTCGCCGGGGTGTACCTGACCGACTGGTCGGACCTACCGGCAGCGGACGAGGCCGAGCGGCCCGCCGCAGCCGAAGGGGCAGCCGCGACCCGGCGGGCGCTGGGTGGCCCGCAGCGACACGGAGCAGGGGCGGAGGGCGATCGATGACCGTTACAGGCACCGACGACAGCATCCGGGTGGCCGGTGCCCCGGCGCTCCCCGGGCTGCGCTTCCGCCGGCTGCGCGGCCCGGTCGACTACCCGGCGCTGGTGGCGGTGTTCAACGCCAGCAACGCCGCCGACCGCCTCGAGTGGGCTACCTCCGTCGACGCCTTCACCCGCCAGTACGCCCAGTTGGGCGGCAGCGACCCTCGCCGCGACGTGGTGGTGCTGGAGGGCGAGCAGGGCATCGTCGGCTACAGCCGGGTGGAGTGCTGGGAGCGGGGCGGGACCTGCACCTACGTGCAGTCGCGGCATCTCCTCCCGGCCTGGCGGGACCGGCGCCTGGAGCGGGCCCTGCTCCGCCACAACGAGCGCCATGCCCGCGCGCTGGCCGCGGGGGCGCTGGCAGGCACCTGCGCCGTGGGCGCCTTCGCCACCGCCCCCGAGCGCGCGGCGCTGCTGGAGCGGGAGGGCTACGCGGTGGGCTGGCACGACTACGTGCTGGTGCGGCCCCACCTGGACGACCTCCCCGACATGCCGCTGCCGGCGGGCCTGCGAGTGCGCCCGGTCGCGCCCGAGGAGCTGGGCGCCATCTGGGCGGCAGAGGTCGAGGCGTTCACCGGCCGGGTGGTGCAGACTGAGCGGGACGTGGAGGCGTTCGCGCGCTGGCGGCGGGGGCCGCATTTCCAGCCCGAGCACTGGCAGGTGGCCTGGGCGGGTGGCGAGGTGGCCGGTATGGTCAGGACCTACATCAATCACGAAGAGAATGCCGCCTATGGCCGCCTGCGTGGCTACACCGAAGACATCAGCGTCCGCCCGCCGTGGCGGCGCCGGGGGCTGGCGCGAGCCCTGCTGGCGCGGAGCTTGCGGTTGCTGCGGGAGGGGGGCGTGAGCGAAGCGGCGCTGGGGGTGAACAGCACGAACCAGTCCGGCGCCCTGCAACTGTACGAGGGCATGGGCTTCGCGATCGCCGCGTGCCAGTCATTCTACCGCAAGCCACTCGCTTGATGCCTCTGGTCAGGACCCGTCGGCGCCGCGCGGCACCACTCGCGGCGCCCAGCGGCGCGCGAAAGGGCCGCGGGCGCGTGGTACACAGATCGTTCGTGGCCCCTCCCTCACAGCGTGCGCCGTGGCGGCCGGCGGGCCGGGTATGGGCATGTATTGGGTAGAGACATCTTGCACGAGCGCCAGGGGCTCAAGCCGTCACCGGCCTCGGCGTTCGACCCGAAATATCACCCGCAATCGGCAAACGAGCCTCGGTGCAACAACCTCCTACCCAATACAGCTCAGTCGGCTTTGACTGTCCTACGGCACGCCCGGATAGCTGGGTTGGGCCAGGAATGACAGCTCGGAGAGTGGCCAGTAACTGAACATGGCCCGCCCGATTATGTTCTGCCGGGGCAGCAGGCCCCACTCGTGCGAGTCACTCGAGTTATCCCGATTATCGCCCAGCACGTAAAGGTAACCCTTGGGGACGACCTTATTGTCCGTGTAGTCCGGTGGATCGGCGATATAGCTCTCGCGCAGTCTGTGGCCGTCCACGTACACGGCCCCGCCGTACACCTGGACGTGATCGCCCGGCAAACCGATCACTCGTTTGATGTAATCGTCTTTCGGTGCGTAGGGGTAGCGGAATACTACGATGTCACCGCGTTCCGGGGCGCGAAAGTGATACGTGACTTTGTCGAGCATCACATATTCGCCGGTATGCAACGTGGGCTCCATACTCTGCCCCAATACCACGCGCGGCTCGATGGCGGCGTGGATACCAAGGTACACTATCGCGGTAATCACGATGGTGGCGACAATGTCGAAGATTGCGTGGCGTCGGCCTGTGAACATAACTTAATTTCTCCAGGGAGCTGAGCGGCGACCCAGTCAGTGCCTCGGGGGCACAGCGGACGTAGAGGTGAGGGGCGCCTGTGAATGCTGCGTGTGGGCTCCGGCCACCGCTACGCCGCCGAGCAGCGCGGCCATTACGGCGACACTGGCCAGCCAGAGGCGTGGCCGACGATAGACCGAAGACGGCGCACGGCATTGTTCGTGCTGATAGGCGGCGGTAAGCAGTTCGGGATGGCCGAGGCGGCGCATGGCCTCCCGTTCGCTCGCCTCTCGCCGCATCCCGCCCAACTGCAATTCGTGTGTCGCATCCTCGAGATGCCCGCGCAGTTCCTCGGTGATCTCCTCGGCCGCGGACTGGGGTAGCGAAATGGACTCAGCGACGCTGGATAAGTATTCATCAAATCCCATCGCTTTACTCCGCGATCATGTGCAGTAGGCGGGAAGCGAACAGGCGCCATTCGGCCGCGGAGGCGGCAAGAAATCGTTCGCCCGCCGGCGTCAGGGCATAACTGCGCCGCCGCCGCTGCTCTCCCACCTGCTGCCATTCGCCGCGGAGCAGCCCCTCCCGCTCTAATTTGTGGAGAGCGGGATAGAGGGTTCCCTCCTTGCATTCGAAGTAACCCTCGCTACGGCGTTCGATTTCGCGAGCCAATTGGTAGCCATGCAAAGCGCCATCGCGCAGCACGGTGAGAATCAGGGTCGCCATGGAGCCGCGCTTCAGATCGGCATTCACCATACTGCTTAGAATCCTTACCTAGATGTTCGATGCAATGACATCCTACTCTCGCTCGGCATTCGGGTCAAATCCCTCGCCTAACACCCGACTTTTCGCATGTCAAACGTCAGCCGGCCGCTGAAGCTGCCCGCCGAACGAGGCTGCACAATGTGGTTCGTCTCCACGTAGGATTAGACCGGTTCACACCTTTGTCTCGGTCCTATGACTGATGGCCGTTGGCCGCGGTTCCGCGACAGTATAGCTATTCATTGTCAGGCACAGCATTGAGCACGGAGAAGGAGTGTAGCGTAATGGTCATGTATACCCGGCAGGTCGAATGCCTCAGCTGCTCTAATAGTCGGAACTTTGTCCACCACCAGGAGGCCAGTCAGCGGCTGATCGGCCAGGCTGAGGTTGCTGCATTGCCTAAGGAAGCGATCCTGAGCTGCGGGCGGTGTGGGGGCTTTAGCCTGATCTCCTGCTGGTCGGACGCGGTGCCCTACGCCACGGTTGGCTACACTCCGCGCCGCCGCCGCCGCCGGAAGGCCGTGGCCGCCCCGCTTGCCGACGCGCCTCTGGCCGATTAGGGAGGCGCCAGGCACCTGGCCCAGTCCTGACGGCATGGTCTGAAAATGGTCCTTGCAGTACGCTCCGGCAGGGACAACCAATCGGCAAAAGCCGGGTGTGCGACAGAGAGGTCCGCACACCCGGCTTTTGCCGA
>JAICHN010000348.1 GCA_025924845.1 Chloroflexota bacterium
CAATGGGCAAACGTGGTGCGTTGGGAGATGCGCACCCGCTTCTTTCTCCGCACCACCGTGTTGCTCTGGCATGAAGGGCATACCTTCCACGCTACAGCCGAGGAGGCGGCCGAGGAGACCACTAAGATGCTCGGCGTCTACCAATCGCTGGCCGAGGACTGGCTGGCCATCCCGGTCATTCCGGGCCGGAAGACCGACAGCGAGAAGTTCGCGGGCGCCGATTACACCCTTTCCATCGAGGCCATGATGTCCGACGGCCGCGCTCTGCAGTCCGGTACCTCGCATAATCTTGGTCAGAACTTTACCCGTGCCTACGAGATCGAGTTCCAGACGCGTGAACAGGGGGTGCGGCGGAATCCCTACCAAACCAGTTGGGGTCTATCCACCCGGATCATCGGCGCGATCATTATGACGCATGGCGACGAGTCCGGGCTGGTGTTGCCTCCCCGCGTAGCGCCCATTCAACTGGTGATCGTGCCCATTGCCCGGAAACCCGAGGAACGGGCGCGGGTGCTGGCCGCCGTGGACGAGATTACCGCGACCCTACAGGGTAAGGTGCGGTTCAAGGTGGACGCTCGCGAGGAGCTTACCCCGGGCTTTAAATACAATGAATGGGAATTGAAGGGCGTGCCGTTACGCCTGGAGATCGGCCCCCGCGACCTGGATGCAGATCAGGTTGTGCTGGCCCGCCGTGATACGCGCGCCAAGGAGGCGGCTCCCATTGGGGAGTTGGCCGAGGCGATTCCCCTGCTTCTGGACCGGATTCAGCAGAGCCTGTTCGATCGTGCCCTGGCCCTCCGTACCGAACTGACCTTCCGAGTCGACGACTACCCAACCTTCGTCCGCGAGATCGAGAGCCGGAACGTATTCCTGGAAGCGCATCATTGCGGCGAGGCGGACTGTGAGGAGGCGATCAAGGCCGAGACAAAGGCCACGGTACGCTGTATTCCCTTCGCCGCGGCCGAGGAAGCCGGCGTGTGCGTCCGCTGCGGGAAGCCCGGCATGGGGAAAAGGGTGATCTTTGCCAAGGCGTATTAAAGCCGGAGGCCGGACGCCCCTCACATTGGTGGAAATGCTGCCGACCGGCTTCGCGGGCAGGACTTAGGAGCGCGGGTCTCCAGGCCCGCCGTCGCTCTCGTTTAGGAGCGCGGGTCTCCAGGCCCGCCTACACGGCCCGCCTACACGGCCAGCCGTCGGTATCGATCGTGCTACCCGGATGACGAGCCGTGGCTGAACCGAGCGGGCCTGGAGACTCGCGCCCCTACAAAGCGGCCTCGACCGCGGTCGTGAGGTACGCCCCTCAGGCGGAGGGGAAAGCCTTACTTACTCTTCCATGGCCAGGAAGGTGCCGGTTTTCCACAGGTAAGCGAGGCGAGGTTCACCGAACGAAGCATTGATCGCCTCGATCATCTCGTCCCGGACTTGCGTGATGTCACCAACGTCCTCGCCCATCTCGAGCGCGCCGCGCCGATTGGAGAGGTGCTGACTGACCACGTTCATTACATCCACCAGGAGCCGGCCGCGCAGCTCCAGTTCATCCAGAAGCGGCTCCGGGCTCTCCTGCTCTTCATCGTCCTCAAACCCATCGGCGCCGTCTTCCTCGTCCTCCTCGTCTTCCGTGTCCTCGATCGACTCGATATGGTGACTGCCGAAAATGGTGGTACGCTCCACCACGGGACGGCGCGCGTTTTCCTCACGATTCTCCACCCGCATCCAGAGATCCACTGCGGCGCCCAACCGCAGCGGATCGGGGACCAGGGCCAGGGCCATCGGCCCCTCATCGGCCCAACCGCCCTCGATCGCCTGGTCACCGCACAGTTCGTCAAAGGCATCCAGCACCATGGTCTCGATCGCTTCGTCGGAAAACATTCTCATCTCCTCAATAATGGCCTGGACTAACCCTGAGCGAAGCGTAACCAAGCACGAAGCGCGGCGCAAGCCCGTACCCCCAAGGAGGGGTGCGCTTCGCGCTTGTGAAGGCGCTTGCGATATATGGCGAGTCCGAGGCAGGAGAGCGAGCAAGATGCTCGCTCTCCCAGGCGATGTCGCCGACCGCATCCTTTCCCGCGCGGTACATTTCGAGGTCGGACATCGACTTGGTGCGGATGGCGAAGCTACGTATACGTCAGACAGATTGCGCTGTGCGAAAATTTCTGATACTGTCCTTGATCGGGTTCCACACGCGGGGCAGCGAGCGATGGGAGAGTTGGTGGCCGAGGGGCACGCCAAGACTGAGCACATCGGCTTCTGGTCAGAGAAGAGGATGATGCCGCTCATCCCGAAGCCACTCTGCTCCTGCACCTTTGGTTATCGTTTTCCTCCTCACTACGCCAGGTTGATCGTCAGCGGCACGCCTGGTCGCGGCAGTACTTTCCCCGTGCGAACCTGATTGGCAACCCCATGACCTTGCGGCAGCGCGACCGGTACGTTCCACTCAGCGCCGACCGTGCCGCACCTCCCTTGGTGCGTCGCGACCGTGATGGGTGGTCCATGTTCATCGAGGCTGACCGCTGTGTATACTTCCTGACCGGCACGCTCGCGCCAATGCGTGGTGGGCGGGCAACGCCACGTTGCTATCCGAGGGGATCCCGCGGCGCGGGAGGCCGGTCCAGTTTTATCCAGAGGTGCCGCATGACCGGCGAGGCCGGAGAAAAGGGCGAGGAGCGAGATGGAGCACCCGCGCGTACGTAGTCCCTGAATACGGCGCCTCACCGCCGGTCGGTACGAGCATATCACGAGCCGATCGCTTCTGTACGGATGGAGGCGGCCGATTTTTGACGCGCCTGGACTTCGGGGTCCGCCGCGCGATATACATCCGTATCTAATCGAAAGAGGAAGGGCAGATTCGATGCAGCGTGACCCATTGAACCAGACCAGGAAGGTCTCGCGCCTCACGGCCGTCTCGGGCTTGCGCTCGGTACGGTGGTGGGCCGTCATCCTCATGGTCCTCTCGCTCGGGGGACCGTGGTCCTCCATGCATGTAGGCGCCGCCGCCCCCAGTGTGACCCTGAAGACGAGTGGCGCCGCGGGCCAGCCGGTCGGCAGTACGATCACCTGGGTCGCGAGTGCCACGGGGATGAAGAGCCCGGTCTACCAATTCAGCGTGACCGACGGCAGCGGTCCCGCCGCGATCGTCCGCGATTACAGCAAGCGCGCCTCGTTCAAATGGACGCCCATGCATGAGGGCGCCTATACGATCACCGCTACCGTGGAGGACGGCTTTGGCGCTTCCGCCCAAACCCAGCAGAAGGTCACCTATACGGTCACCTCGCGGGTCAAGGGGGGCACGCCGGTTGTGAGTGCCACGGCCAATCCCCAGGTGGTCCTGTTTAGCGCTCCCGCCTGCACCGGAAGCCTGACCGTGCAATTTCGTTCGGTCGCCGGAGCTGGAGCGTGGCAGTCCATGGCGGCACGACCGTGCGTGGCCGGGCAGAGCGTCAATGTGCTCGTCGCCGGTTTGAGCGCGAACACGAAATATGCGTTCCAGGATGCGGTAGCCAAAAAGACCTCTGCTCAGGTTTCGTACACCACCGGAAAGCCCGACCCCAAGCTGAACATTACCAAGTTCACGGTGGGGCTGGCCCCGACCTCCCAGTCGGATCAGTCATTGCCCGTGATTTTCCACTCGCTGAACCCTTCGCCATCGCCCGCGCTGGCCAACCCGGTGGCTACCGACCTGAGTGGGAACGTGATCTGGTACTACGACACCTTGCATGCTGGGCTTACCGCGATCTGGCCGGTACATATTGTCCCCGGCGGCACCGTGTTGCTGCTTGGCAAAGATCCCTACCGCAAGTATGGCGATGACGTGCTGCGTGAAGTAGATCTGGCGGGCGACCCCATCCGCGAGACGAATCTCGACGCCGTCAACGCCCAACTGAAAACGCTTGGCGAGGAGTCCATCTACGAATTCCACCACGACGCGGTGCGCCTGCCCAACGGCGACACCGCGACGCTGGGGGCGACCCAGAAGAAGATTGACGGGCACGATGTGATGAGCGACATGGTGCTTGTCCTGGATAAGAACTTCCAGGTCGTGTGGACCTGGGATGTGTTCGATCATCTTACCCCTCCCAAGACCTTTCCCAAGGGCACGCCGACCTGCATCATTACCGGGCAGTTACTGTGCGGTTTGCCCAACCCGAAGTCCATTGACTGGACGCACGGGAACAGCCTCGCCTGGTCGCCGGCCGATCACAACCTCATTGTGGGGTTCCGGAACATCAGCGCCGCGTTCAAGATCGACTTTGAGAACGGCGAGGGCGAGGGCAAGGTCATCTGGCACCTGGGCCTGGGGGGCGACTTCAAGGCAATCTCCTCCGACAAGTTCCCTTGGTTTACTCAGCAGCATAATGTGAACTACAGCGGCCCCAATACCATCGTCGTCTACGACGACGGCAATACCCGTTGCAAGTTCGGCGCGGTGAAGGGGTGTGACAGCAGAGGGCAAGTGTGGAAGCTCGACGAAAAGAATCACACCGCTACCCTTACGCTCAACGCCGATCTGGGTGCCTTTTGGCAGGCGCTCGGCAGCGCCCAGGGGCTGCCAAACGGTAACGTCACCTACGCCGGCGGTTATCCCGGACCTTCGAAAACCCCTGTCCCTTCCAGCGAGATCGAGTTCACTCAGGGCGGCACGAAAGTGTTCGAACTGAATACGAAGTTGGCGGAGTACCGCGCCTATCGCTTCTCACTTGCCTCCGAATAAGGCGACGCTTTCCCTTTAAGGGCGCTGGACGTCGGCGTCGGTTGGTTCGGCCTTCCCAGAATTTCCTGGGAAGGCCGAATCGCATAGGCAGGAATGCTTTCGTTTCCCGCGGCGGGTTTCGACGGTTGCCGGGGCCGTGCTATACTGGGATAAGCACATGAGCTCAAACAAACGACTCCGCCAGTACACGATAAGCGTGGAGCAGGTACCGCAAGAGCTGCGCCGATGGCGCGCCTCGCGACGTGCTTCTCCAGGCGGGTTTTCTTTCCCCAACGCACCCCAATCCGGCATTGCTGCGTGTGTCGCGGTGCGCGCGCGCCTAGCCGGCTATCGCGGTGTCGTGTCTCGAGCCTGTGCCTCCAACCCGGCGCTTCGGCGCCACCCCTATTCCCTTAAGGAGGCCCATGACAACCATTACCGAAGAAGTAGCGGACCCTAGTGCGGGTACCGAACTCCCCGCGGCCGAGGAGCAGTCTACACGCCCTCGCCGCTTTGCTCCACGCCGAAGCCGGTCGAGCGCCCTGAAGTCCCCCGTGGCGGAGTCCTCCGCCGGGGCGGAATCGGTGATCGTGCTCGATTCGGCACCCACGGCCGACGCGGCCTTGCCCAGCGCGCCCGCTCAGCTTAATGGCGTCGCGCCGGAAGGTGTACCGGCCGGCCAGAATACCTCGCCCACTCCGGCACGACGCCCCCGCGGTCGGCGACCGGCGGCCGGGCGCACCCGTCCTGCTGTCGAAACAACGGCTGAACCTATCGTCGAAGAGGGCAGCGAAGCGCCTGCCGCGCCCGTCGCGTCGGTTACCCAGGAAGCCGAACCCGCGCTTTCCGGCACCGCACCGGAAAGCGCGGAGACGCTCGCGCC
>JAICHN010000349.1 GCA_025924845.1 Chloroflexota bacterium
CTCCGGCTTATTGCGCAGCGCGGATGGCGGGCGGCACTGGACGGTGCTCGATAGTAAAGATGGGCTTCCCGATGCCGCGTTCGTGGTCGATGACATGATCGCGCTGGGCAAAGCGTTATTCGCCGCCGTATCCTGTCCCGAGGAGGTGTCGGCCATCGTCGCTCAGCAAATCACATCGTACCAATGCGGCGCCCCGATCTACCGGTCCATGGATGACGGCGCTACCTGGGAGGCGGCTGGCCTGGGCACTCCCCAGCCGGAGAACGGCCAGCCTGCCCCGGCCTTTGACGGGGCCGTGCAGGCGCTGGCGGTACTGGGCACCGGCATTTTCGCCGCTGCTATCCCCCTCTACAGCCCGCCCAGTATCTATCGCTCCGATGACCTGGGCTCGACCTGGCACCTCAGCGGTTCCAGCCGCGCCCTGGAGGATGTAACGGCGTTCGCCGCCTTACCGGGCAAGCCTTCACCGACCCTACTCGCAGGCACCGGCATCGTGGGCAGCGGTTCGCAAGTACAACGGTCCACTGAGGGCGGCCGGGCCTGGGCGCCTGTCCTCACCGCCGGAGCCTTCGACGATCCGGTCGTCCTGCAACTATTGGTGAGCCGGCGCGGCGTATTTTGCCTCGGCCTGCATCACCTGTTCCTCTCCACCGATCGCGGCGCGACCTGGCAGCCCACGGCCGACAGTGGACTGGGCCCACGCCTCAACCGCTTTCTGGTCGAGTTGCCCAGCGGCGCTCTCGTGCTCGCCCAATCGGGAGCTATTGAGATGAGCCGTGATCGGGGGGCGCATTGGGGGCGCCTGGAGTAAAGATCAATCGGCTACAATGAGCGAGGAGTGCCTCGCTAGGGGAAGGATGGTTCCAGGTGCCGTACGCCTACTCGTTTTATCCTGCCATGCCCGCCATTTGCCGCTTCGAGACGGCCGATCACGCGGCCCACATCGGCTGGTGGGTTGGCGGCACGTTCCGCGACCTCACCGAAAGCGGTGACGCGCGCGCCGCTACGCTCAGCGCGCTCCTGAACACGGGCCTGCCTCTGGGTGAGATCGCGCACCATCTCGCCGACAGCGCACCTATAGTCGATTTCGACCCGGCTCGGCTGCTGGCGCCGATCGACCGCCAGGAGGTGTGGGCGGCGGGAGTGACCTACCGGCGGAGCCGCGAAGCGCGCGAGCAGGAATCGGAAAGAGCGGCCGATATGTATGCCAGGGTGTACGACGCGGAGCGGCCGGAACTCTTTTTCAAGGCTGACGCGCGTCGCGTGGTCGGCCCGGAAGGACTGATCCAGGCGCGACCGGATGCCCGCTGGACCGTGCCGGAACCGGAATTGACTCTTGTCCTGGCTTCCGACCTGCGCCCGGTCGGTTATACGATCGGCAACGATGTCAGTTCGCGCGACATCGAAGGCGAGAATCCGCTGTATCTCCCTCAGGCCAAGGTCTACATGGGAGCGTGCGCGCTTGGACCCTGGATCGTGCCCGCGGAGTCGGTCACGGATCCCTACGACCTACACATCACCTGCGCCATCGCCCGCGAAGGCGCCGTGGTTTGGGAGGATCACACCAGCACCGCCCAGTTGCACCGGCGGCTTGAGGATTTGGTAGCCTATTTAGGACGGAGTAATACGTTCCCGGACGGGGCGTTTCTCTTGACCGGAACGTGCCTGGTCCCCCCCGATACCTATACCCTGACAACGGGCGATGTCGTGGAAATCGGGATCACGGGCTTGGGCTCGCTTCAAAATACGGTGGGATGAGCAACACGCGTGGAGAAAAGTCGGTGACGATCACCAGCCGGACTGCCGCGGCCGGCATGATGCGAGGTGTGCGATGATCACGGCCCTCGCGGGAGGAGTGGGCGGCGCCAAGCTGGCGCACGGTTTGTATATGGCGCTGCCGCCCGACTCTTTGACGGTTATCGTGAACACCGCCGACGACGCCGACATGCATGGCCTGCGCATCTGCCCCGATCTCGACACGGTCCTCTATACATTGGCCGAGATGGCCAATCCCGAGACGGGCTGGGGCATCCAGGGCGACAGCTTCCGCGTGCTGGAACAACTGGGGCGCTTGGGCAGACCTGACTGGTTTCGCCTGGGTGATCTCGATTTCGCTACCCACATCGCGCGCACCGACCTTCTTCGCGCCGGCGCCGGCCTCACCGAGGTGACGCGTATTCTGGCCAGGCAGTTGGCGGTACGGGCCAATCTGTTGCCCATGTGTGATGAGCGCGTGGAAACCATGGTGCATACCCCGGACGGCGAACTGGCCTTTCAGGATTATTTCGTACGCCGTCACTGCGCCGACACCGTATTGAGCCTGCGTTTTCAGGGCATAGAAGAGGCCGTCATCACTCCGGCCGTGCGCGAAGCGATCGAAGGGGCGGATGCCATCGTCTTCTGTCCCTCCAATCCGCTGGTCAGCCTGGGCCCCATTCTGTCGGTGCCGGGGATGCGCGCTCTGATCCGCGAACGCGACGTGCCGATCATCGCGGTCAGTCCGATTATCGCCGGGGAAGCGGTGCGCGGTCCTGCCGCCAGGATGCTCGAGGATCTCGGTCACGGGGCAAGCGTGGTGGGCGTTGCCCGCCAATACGCCGACCTCCACCCAATCCTGTTGATCGACGAAGCTGATCGTGACCTGGCGAGCGTCGTGGCCGAAACAGGGGTGGAGCCGGTGGTTGCCCCCACCTTGATGCGTACGCCGGATGACCGCCGGGCCCTGGCGCGCCTCGTGCTCGATCTCGCCTCATCCCGTCTCACCTCCTCGGGGAGCGCCCGATGAGCCTCTGGGTGATTGTTCCGGCCAAAGAGCCGTGGCGGGCCAAGAGTAGGCTGGCAGGCGTCCTCACTCCCGCCCGGCGCTGGTCGCTGAGCATGCAGCTTCTGGAACACACCCTTCTCGCGGTGCGCGAGGCGACCCTGGTCGATCGCTATCTGGTGATCAGTAACGCGGCGCCCCATCTCGCTCTAGCGCGAGCCTACGGCGCCGTCGCGGTAAGCGAGTTACGAACCCATCGGGAGAGCCCGATCACCCTATCTACATCCGATCCCACCGTCGAGCCGCTCAATGCCGCGCTAGGCCAGGCGGCGGAGGTCGCCGTCCGCAGCGGGGCGACCGCGGTGCTCGTGCTCCACGCCGACCTGATCGGGGTCAGTGCGTCAGCTATAGACGACATGGTGCGGGCAATGCCCGGGGGGCCGGGCGTGGTCCTGGCGCCGGATCGCCGACGGGTAGGGACTAACGCGCTCTTAGCACGACCGCCCCAGGTCATGCCCTTTGCGTTTGGTCCGGACAGCTTTGAGGCACATTGCCGGCTGGCCGAGGCGCTGGGTATCACCCTTGTCGTACATGAGAGCTCTGGTCTGGCGGACGATCTGGATACCCCGGACGACCTCACCTCGCCTGCTGCCCGCGATCTGCTGGTAACGCACATGGCACGCGGCTCCCGGCCGACTTCCCGGCCTCGTGGTGCGGCGCCTCGCGGTCGCCTCTCGTCGGACGCTCGCCCGCGCTCCACGAGCATGGCCTGATCGCGCGCATGGCTCCGCACGAAATTCGCGTCTTCGCGGTCCAGGGGCTTCCCGAGATTGAACCGGGCGCGGCCCTGGGCAGTATGATAGCGGAGGCCCTCGACGCCGCGGGCACGCCGCTCATGGCCGGTGATCTGCTGGTGGTGACGCATAAGGTAGTGGCCAAAGCGGAGGGTGCCTTGGTAGACCTGGCGACCATCACGCCCTCGACTCTGGCTGTGTACTTCGCCCGCCGCTGGAACAAGGATGCGCGGCAGGTCGAAGTCGTGCTCCGGCAGAGTGCCCGCATTGTCCGGATGGACCGGGGGGTGATCATTGCCGAAACCAAGCACGGGTTCGTCTGCGCCAATGCGGGCGTGGACGCCTCCAACATGACCGGTGGCGACGTGGTGTGCGTGCTACCCGACGATCCGGATCGATCGGCAGCGCTAATCGCCGATCAGGCGGCGGAATGTACGGGTCTGCGCGTCCCAGTCATCATTAGTGACACCTTCGGTCGCCCCTGGCGCGAGGGGCTGACCAACGTGGCGATCGGCATTGCCGGCATGTCGCCCGTCATCGACTACGTGGGTCAGCGCGATGCCCAGGGGCGCGAACTCAAGGTGACCGCGCTTGCCGTGGCCGACGAAATCGCCGGAGCGGCCGAGCTGGTGATGGGCAAGCTCGACCGCGCCCCTGCCGCGGTCGTGCGCGGCTTCGCCTACCAGCCAGGTGAAGGCAACGCACGTCAACTGCTGCGCAAACCGGAATTCGACCTGTTCCGCTAGGCTGGCTTCGGCGGCGAAGAGGTATGGCCCGCCTTCTAGGCATGGGCCAAGCAAGAAAGGCACCGTCCAGTGAGTGATGTCGCGATAATCGGCGGAACGGGAAATCAGGGCTTTGGCTTGGCAGTGCGATGGGCACTGGCCGGCAAGTCGATCACGATCGGATCGCGCGATGCCGGGCGGGCAGCGGAAGCGGCAGGGCGGGTACGCGAGGCGATCGAGGGTTCCGGAGGCGGAGGCGCGTCGATCGCGGTCGAGGGACTGGAAAACGGCGACGCGGCAGCCGGCGCACCGGTAGTCGTGGTAAGCGTGCCCCTGGCCGCGCAAATATCGACCATGAAAAGCATCAAGGGGCGGATCGCGGTGGGCACCTTGTTGATCGATGTCACCGTACCGCTGGCCACGGCGATTGGCGGGCGCGCCTCGCGGATGCTCACTGTTCCCGCCGGTTCGGCGGCCGAGCAGTTGGCCGAATATGCGCCCGCCGGCGCACAGGTGATGTCGGCCTTCCACTTCCTATCCGCGGAGCTCTTGGCAGCGGAAGGTCTCCCGCCACTCGACTGCGATGTGCTCGCCTGCGGCGGGGACGCCGCCGCGCAGGCAATCGTGCGTGAACTGACCATGGCAATCCCCGGCGCGCGTTACCTCCACGCCGGGCCGCTCGTGGCGTCACGTCTGGTCGAGGCAGCGGCCACCATGCTGATCGCGATTAACATTCGGCACAAGAGCCATAGCGCGGGTATGCGCATCACCGGTATTATGTAAACTTCACCGTAGGGGCACTCCTTGTGCGTGCGCTTCGTAGGGGCACCGACAAGGAGTGCCCCTACGAACCTTGAGCGGCGCACCAATTAGGCCGGAGGCTGATACGCTTCGCGCTTGAGGTAGCGGCCGCGCGCGGCGGCGCCCACGAACCTGCCGTCCTCGGCGATCACCTCGCCTCGCGAGAGGGTGAGGACCGGATAACCGGTGACTTCCAGGCCCTCGTATGGGCAGTAGTCAGTATGCTGGTTCAGCGTCTCGGCCCGTAAGGTCACCCGCTTCTTGGGGTCGATCAGCACGATATCGGCGTCGCTGCCCGCGGCAAGGCAGCCTTTTCGGGGATAGAGTCCGTACATGCGGGCCGGATTGGTACACATCGTGGCCACCATGGTTTGCAAGGAGATGCGACCTTTACCGACTCCCTCCGAGAAGATCAACGGAAGCCTAGTCTCGATACCCGGTATACCGTTGGGAATTTTGGCGAAGTTTTCCTTACCC
>JAICHN010000350.1 GCA_025924845.1 Chloroflexota bacterium
CTGCCGCTCATCCTGGGCCATCAGATTGTCGGCAGCGTGGTGGCCCTCGGCCAGGGTGTGGAGCGCTTTCGGCCGGGCGACCGCGTCGGCGTGCCGTGGCTGGGCTGGACCTGTGGAACTTGCCGGTACTGTTTGAGCGAGCGGGAAAACCTGTGCGACTTCGCCTGTTTCACCGGCTACGATATCGACGGCGGCTACGCCGAGGCGGCGGTGGCCGATGCCCGCTACTGCTTCCCCATTCCCGCCGGCTACCCCGACCTACAGGCAGCACCGCTGCTCTGTGCCGGGTTGATCGGCTATCGTGCCCTGCGCCTGGCCGGTGAGGCCGAGCGAGTAGGACTTTATGGCTTCGGCGCCGCGGCGCACATTATCGCCCAGGTGGCACGCTACCAGGGCCGCCGGGTGTTCGCCTTTACGAGGGCAGGCGATGACGCGGCGCAGGACTTCGCCCGTACCCTTGGCGCGGTGTGGGCGGGGGATGCGCTCGGCCCAGCGCCCGAGGAATTGGACGCCGCGATTCTTTTCGCCCCGGCCGGCGATCACGTGCCCGCCGCGTTACGGGCCACGGCAAAGGGCGGCACGGTAGTGTGCGCGGGCATCCACATGAGTGACATACCAACCTTCCCATACGAGATCCTCTGGGGCGAGCGAACCGTGCGTTCGGTGGCCAACCTCACCCGGCGCGACGGCGAGGAGTTTCTGGTTGTCGCGCCGCGGGTGCCGGTACGTACCGATGTCGAGAGGTTCGAGCTCGACCAAGCGAACAGTGCCCTCGACCGCTTGCGCTCCGGCGCGGTGCGCGGGGCGGTGGCACTGGTGGTCGATCCTGGGGCACAAGCCGACCCGCCTTGACCAAGGTTATGGCCGATGCGGGTCGGGCGATCAGGTGATCGCCCGGGCAATAAGAAACGCCGCGGTTGCGGCCAGCCCCCCGATGATCGCGGTCTGCAGCGCGCTGCGTACGGGTCCAGCACCGGTGAAGCGTCCCTTGACATAACCGAAGACGAGCAGGGCAAGAAGGGTGATGGCCACCGAGACCAGCAGGGCGGTGTGGGACGAGGCGAGCAGAAAGTATGGTGAAAGCGGGATAAGTCCCCCTACGATGTAAGCGCCGGCGATGGTCACCGCACTGGTCAAGGCGCGACGTGGATCGGGCTCCTCCAGTCCCAACTCGAAGCGCATCATGAAATCGATCCAGGCTTTTGGCCGCGCGCGCAAGGCGCGGACGATCGGGGCGCTCTCTGCTTCGCTGAGCCCGTAGGAGGTAAAGACCGCGGTAACCTCGGCCTCTTCCGCCTCAGGCATCTCGACCGTCTCCCGTTCCTCGCGTATTCGCTCGCTCACATAGTGCTCGGCATCACTCCTGGCCGCGAGGTAGCCGCCCAGGCCCATGGCGATCGAGCCGGCGGCGACTTCGGCCATGCCGGCCGTGACCACGATGCGGGTAGCCGACACCGCACCGGAGAGGCCCGCCGCCAGCGCGAAAGGCACGGTGAGGCCATCGGACATTCCGATCACAATGTCGCGGACGGTCTCTCCCGCCGTAAAGTGACGCTCAACGTGGGGCGTCCCCGGCATGCGTACATCCTCCCCGCTGATTCATGGCCGGCCGACCGGTAACGGTTGTGATAATCATATCGCGCATTGTCGACATCTTTTCAGTGCCGAACGGCACTGAAGATTGGGCCGGACGGCCATCGCGCCACGGTTGGGCGACCCGGTAGAGTAAGGATGCGAACTATGAAACACCGCGTATAGTGGAGCAAATGCAACATCGTGACAAACCAACAGACCTCGGCATCAGTACTCTATGACGAGCACACGGCGATCGGCCATGTCCTCGACTATGTGGACCAGGCGGTACGGCTCATTGAGAGCGGGAAGCACGTCGATCCCTCGCTTTTCGCCGATTTCCAGGAGTTCTACGCCATGTTTGTGGGCCAATGTCACCATGGCAAGGAAGAGCAGCTTGCCTTCCCCGTGCTTCGAAGCTCGCTGCCGGGCCTGGGCGCGGACCTCGTCGACAACCTGCAAAGCGAGCACGCGCGGGGGACAAAGCTCGCCGCCGCGTTCGCGAAGGCCGTTGCCGGCTATACTGCCGGCGGTCAGGACGCGGTGCCTGCCCTGGCCAAGGCGGCCCGCGCCTATGCCGCGTTCCTGCGCGAGCATATCCAGCGGGAAAACGAGCAACTCCTGCCCTTGCTCGCCGGGATGCCGACCGACCAAATCGCCATGGTGGGCGCCTTCGACCGCTTCGAGGAAGACGTGATGGGCAAGGGTACCCATGAGCGATTGCACAGGATGATCGAAACGCTGGGCCCACGATTGGCACGGGAGCAAGCCCAGGCGGGCTAGACGCCTTACCCTCGGCACGACGATACAACCCCTGCCGTGCGACACTGAAGGTGGTGTGCGGAGAAGTGTGAGTTGTCCGACGCGCTTGAACGCGGGAAGGTAACCATGGAACTACCCGCGACGATCCAGGGTTTGACTGAAGCGGAGGTAGCGGCGCGGCGTGCCGCGGGCCAGGGGAACACCGCGCCGCCGCCGACCGGGCGAACCTACCTCCAGATCATGCGCGAGAATGTCTTCACCTTCATCAACAACATTCTCTTCTTGCTTGGTCTTGCCCTGGTGCTGGTCGGCCGCCCCCTTGATGCGTTGGTCTCCGTGGGCGTCATTGCCGTCAACATCGTGGTCAGTGTGGTGCAAGAGATCCGCGCCAAGCGCGTGCTCGACCGTATCTCGCTGCTCACGCGCCCAACCGCCCTGGTGCTTCGAGAGGGGCGGGAGTGTGTCCTGCCGCCCGAGCAATTGGTGATCGGCGACGTGCTCAAGGTGGGCACGGGCGACCAAATCGTGCTTGACGGACGGGTAGAGGCGGGACGGCTACAGGTCGATGAGTCACAACTCACCGGCGAGTCCGACCTGCTGCCCAAGCAGACGGGTGACTCGGTCTATTCCGGAAGCTTCTGCGTGAACGGCGGCGGCTACTACACAGTGGAAAAGGTCGGCGCTTCCAGCCTGGCGAACCAGATTACCGCCGGCGCGCGCGGTTTCCGCCGGGTGCTGACGCCCCTGCAGCAGCAGGTCAACCTGGTGATCCGGATCACCATATTGATCGTCGGCTACCTGCAACTGCTGCTCGTTTTCACCGCTCTGGTCAACGTCGTCCCATTCCGGGAGTCGGTAGGGCAGGCCACAATCCTGGCGGGCCTGGTGCCGAATGGGTTATTCCTCTCGATTGCGGTCGCCTATGCCCTCGGCGCCGTGCGGATCCTGCGTTTCGGGGCCCTGGTGCAGCAGTCGAACGCTATCGAGTCGCTCAGCAATGTCGATGTACTGTGCCTCGACAAGACCGGCACGCTGACCGCGAATCGGCTGCAGGTGACCGCAATTCACCCCATTGGTCGCGACAAGGCCGACCTTCAACACACGCTGGGCACGATCGTTGCCGGCGCCGCGACGCACAACAAGACCAGCGAGGCGATCGCGGTGGCCTTTCCCGCCGAGCCGGAGCCCTTCGTGGCCGAGGTGCCATTTTCATCGGCGCGCAAATGGAGCGCCGTGGCGGCGGCCGACCACGCCGGCGCCGGGAACGACGCCGCCCTGTTGCCCGGCATCTACGCCCTCGGCGCACCGGAGATGCTAGAGCCGTTCCTGGTGAATGCCGGCACTCACGACTCGTCCGCCGTGGCGGAGATCGATACCCAGGCACGAGCCTGGGCCGATCAAGGGTTGCGAGTGCTCCTACTCGCGCATCATCCCGACCCAACGTTGCTCGAGGATCGCGGCGACGATTCCGTGTTACCCAGCGGTATGACGCCGCTGGGGATGGTGGGGTTGAGTGACGAGTTGCGTCCCGAGGCACGGACGACTCTGGCCCGTTTCATCGCGGCCGGCGTGTCGCCCAAGATCATTTCCGGGGACAACCCGGAGACGGTGGGGGCGCTGGCCCTACAGGCGGGCCTCAAACCGGACATCAAGCGCGTCTCCGGCCTGGAACTGGAGGGGATGAGCCCGGCCGAATTCTCACGAATGGCCGAGGAGGCAACGATTTTTGGACGGATCACCCCCTCACAAAAAGAACGACTGGTCGAAGCGCTGCGCGAACGGGACCACTACACGGCGATGATCGGTGACGGCGTCAACGATGTGCTCTCGCTCAAGAAGGCTAACCTGGGCATCGCCATGCAGAGCGGGAGCCAGGCCACACGGGCGGTCGCCGATATTGTGCTGGTCAACGATTCGTTCGCCGCGCTGGTCCCGGCCGTACTGGAGGGGCAGCGTATCCGCAACGGGATGCAGCACATTCTGAAACTCTTCCTGACTCGGATCAGCACGATTGCCCTCGTTATAGTGTCCGGTCTTGTGGTGGGCATTTTCCCCCTCGCCGTACGGAACTCCTCGGTCATCACCCTGCTAACGGTAGGGATCCCCAGCGTCCTGCTGGCCCTATGGGCGCGGCCCGGCACGCGGACGCGGACCAAACTGGCCACTGACCTGTGGCGCTTCGTACTTCCCGCCGCCGCGTTCTCGAGTTTAATCGGCTTAGCCGTGTTCTACGGGACGATCGGCCTACGGCTGTGGTCGCGCGGACTGATCGGGAGCGTGCCGGACGCACGGTTCGAGCGAGTGGTCACCGCGAGCGTGCCGTACGCCCAGACCGCGCTGGCGGCATTTCTGGTGTTTTGCGGGTTGTTCCTGGTCATCTTTGTCGCGCCACCCACCGCGTGGTGGGAAGGCAGCGAGAAGCTCAGCGGTGACCGGAGGCCGGCGCTGCTGGCGGTTGGACTGATGGTGGTGTTCCTGCTCATCTCCACGATCCGGCCGCTCCGTACGCTCTTTGCCCTCTCCCCGTTGGAGCCACACTACGTGCCGCTGATCATCGTGGCCCTTGTCGTGTGGCTACTCCTGCTGCGGCTCCTCTGGCGGAGGCAACTGATCGAACGCTACCTCGGTCTGGCGCGGTGACCATACGTCCCGTTAGCGCCGCCGAACTCGACGAAGCGCTCGACCAAGGCTCAGGAGGGCGAACACCAGCGCCGCCGGCAAAAAGACCAGAGCGGGCGAGACCGTGTCACTTCGCGCCGCGCCCGCGATAACTCCCAATGCATCGGTCTCCCGCGCGGTGCCCATTGCCGCCCGCACCAGTGCTGCCGGCCATTGGCCCCTACCCCCCGGCACCCAATCGGCGTTGTGGGGAGGCTGATTGTCCGGGTCGACCACATCGAGCAGCCCGGTTCGTGCATCCATCCCCGTGATGATCACGAAGTGATCGCCGTAGCCCGCCCCGCGACCAAGCGTGACGCCGCCCAGCGTCACGATGACCGGCCGACCCCGCTCCAGGGCGAACCGCACGGCAGAGAGCGGATCCTTGTCGCCTGCCGGCCCATCCCTGGTGTAGAGCAGCGTACTGGGGACACCAAAGGCCTTTAGCGCGCGGACAAGGTCCGGCAGGTACGTCTCGCCCGCGGGCCGACCGGTCAGAGCGCGAGCAGCGCGCACCTGGGCCGCCGTACTCGTGGTCGCC
>JAICHN010000351.1 GCA_025924845.1 Chloroflexota bacterium
ACTTGAGTAAGGTGGCGGCCGCCACCAGCGTCAGCCTGTATTGGGGTGGGCTAGCGGCTGGGCGATTCTTTTCGGGCGTGTTGACGCGGTGGTTTACCGGACGGCAGCTGCTGATCGGCTATACCGCGCTGTCGGTAGCCTCCACCGTCGCCCTGGTCGGCGCGCCCAATGCGCTCCTGGCGCTTATCGCGCTGGCGATCACTGGGATAGGCTACGCGGCGGTGTTTCCCCTGGTCATGGCGATCGCCGGTGAGGTATGTCCCGGCATGACCGGCAGCACGGCGGGGCTGCTGATCGCCGCGGCTTCGATTATGGGCACCATCTTTCCCTGGGTAGGCGGCGTGTTGGTGCAGTACGTCGATTCTCGGGCCGCGATGCTCCTGGCGCTGCCTGCCACTATCGTGCAATTGGCGGTCGCGTTCGTGCTGGCGCGGACGCGCGGGCGCTTCGTGGCGCCGCTGGACAGGGATGCCGCGTGACGACGTATCGGCTCAGCTTTATTGGCTTCGGCAACGTGGGCAGAGCGCTGGCCGGCCTCCTGGTCGACCACTCGGCGCGCCTCCGCGATGAATACGGCGTGGAATGGAAGTTGACCGGGCTGGCCTCGCGCCGCATTGGTTGGCTTGCCGATCCAGCCGGTCTGGAGGTGCGGTCCTTGCTTGAGGGGAGGATGCCCGCCGCGCCGACATGCGAGGCAGGTGACGTGGCCGGTTGGTTGGCCGCCGCGCGGGCTGATGTGCTGTTCGAGATGTCGTCGCTGAACGCGGCGACCGGGCAGCCGGCGATCTCGTACCTTCAGGCGGCGCTCGAGCACGGTGCCCATGCCGTTACCGCCAACAAGGGGCCGGTGGTCCACGGCTACAGGGCGCTCCGCGACCTGGCCGCGGCGCGGGGGAAGGGCTTCCGTTTTGAGTCTACGGTGATGGATGGCGCGCCCATATTTTCCCTGTTCCGGTCTTGCTTGCCGTTAGCTCGCGTCTCGGGGTTCCGGGGCGTACTCAATTCCACCACGAATGTCATTCTGGGGCGAATGGAGGCCGGCGCGGACCTGGCGGAGGGTATCCGCTATGCCCAGTCCCTGGGCCTGGCCGAGACCGATCCCACCGCCGATGTAGACGGCTGGGATGCGGCGGTGAAGGTTGTTGCCTTGACCACCGTGCTGATGGACTATCCACTGGCCCTGAAGGCTGTGGAGCGCGAAGGTATCCGCGCCTTGACGGGCGACGATGTCCGAGCGGCACGGGCCGCGGGCACGCCGTACAAGCTGGTCTGCTGGAGCAGGCGTCGCAACGGGAAGGTCGAGGCCGGGGTCAGCCCCGTACGTCTCCCCCTCAGCGACCCGCTGGCGCGGGTGGACGGCGCTTCGTCGGCGGTGCATTTCGACACCGACCTTCTGCCCGGCCTGACCATAGTCGAGCACCAGCCAACTCCTTTAACCACGGCCTATGGCATGTTGGCGGATTTCATCGGCTTGGTAACTACTTAGTTCTCCTTGCGAATCCGATCCGTGGCTCTTTAACCTTGTCTGGGGTACCCTGAGAAGAAAGGAGGGTAAGAGGGTATGTGCGGGCGGTTCACTCTCGCCAATATCGGCCAACTCTCATTGCGCTTTGATGTGGACGCAAGCGGAGAGAATCTCACGTCGCGCTACAATGTGGCGCCTTCGCAGCAGATACCGGTGGTCGTAGGCACGGCGCACGGGCGGGCGCTGCGCTGGATGCGCTGGGGCTATCCCCCTACACGGCGGGCCGGAGAGGAAAGCGCGCCGCCGCCGATCAACGCGCGTGCGGAGACCTTGCTGGATCGTCCGCTCTTCCGACAGGCGGTTACCTCGAGGCGCTGCCTAATTCCGGCGGACGGCTTCTATGAATGGCAAGCGGTGCCCGGCACCCGCCAGAAGCAGCCCTATTATATTCGCCTCAAGTCGGGGGCGCTATTCGCCTTCGCCGGGGTGTTCGCGGAGAGCCGCGATCTGGAGGGGCACCCACAACCGGGCTGTGCAATTATCACTACTATGCCTAACCAGCTTGTTGCTCCCATACATCACAGGATGCCGGCCATTCTGGAACGGAGTTGGGAAGTCGACTGGCTTGATCCGAATCTCACGGAGGGATCGGCCATTCTCAGCTTGCTCCATGGCTATCCAGCCGAGGAAATGGAGGCATTCCCGGTCTCGAATCTCGTCTCCGCGGCCTATAACGAAGGGCCTGCGCTGATTCGTCCCTACGTGTCCGCGTATCCTCCGCTACAGGCGGCGCTGTTCACTTAATGGGGGCGCCGGAGAGCCAGTTGTAGCCGATGTCGCTGTCGTCGTGGGGGATGCGTCCCTCCTCCTTCGGGTCGTACGTCCCGGAGGTGATATAGAAGAGATGCGTGGGACCGACCAGCGCCGCGCACCCGTGCGCGACGCCGGCCGGGATCTTGAGAACCTGCGCGCCGTACATCTCGCCGAGCATCAGTTCGATAGTGGCGCCGCGGGTAGGAGACTGATCGCGGAGGTCGTGCAGCGCCACTTTTAGGGCGCCGACCGGCACGTACCACCAGTCGATCTGGGTGGGATGGATGTGCCAGGCTTTAATCACCCCGCAGTACATCACGGAGTGGCTGAATTGGCCGAATCCTTCGCTGAACATACTATCGGTGACGCGAACGACCTCGCGAAAAAAGCCGCGCTCATCAGGATGCGTGGTTAACTGCTTGATCTCCACGCCTTCGATCATCATGGCATTCTCCCTCTACAGGCCGACATCGCGGTGAGCCGTGATCAGTGTATCGAGATGAGCACAAAGCCGTTCGCGGAACCGCGCTATGTCGAAGTGGGCCGCCCGGGCGCGGCAGGCTTGCGGGTCGTAGGCGGCGGGATCAAAGCTCGCCATAGCCTCGGCCAGGGCATCCACCGTTGGTTCAAGAAAAAACGCGCCGGTCGAACCGGGCAATACAATCTCCAGGGTGCCGCCCCGCGCATAGCCCAGGACCGGCCGACCGGCCGCCAGCGCTTCGACCGTGGAGAGGCCGAAGTCCTCACGACCGGGCACGATGAGGGCCGCGCATCGCTGGAGGAGGCATACCCGCTCGTCGTTGGTCACGCGGCCCAAGAAGCGCACGGTTGGTCCAGCCAGCGAGCGCAGGCGAGCCTCGTCAGGTCCCGCACCGGCCACGAGGAGCGTCCTACCAAGGCGGGTCGCGGCCTGCACGGCAAGGTCGATGCGCTTATACGATTGCAGGCGAGCGACGACCAAGAAAGCGGGGTCGAAGGTTCCGTCACCTCCCGCGAAGTCAGCGGTATGAACTGGAGGCTCGATCACGACCGACGGGCGTCGGTAGAACTTGCCGATCTGGTCCGCCGTAGTCCGCGAGTTGGCCACGAAGTGGTCCACCCGCTGCGCGGCCTGGAAGTCCCAGGCGCGCAAGGGGGTGATCATCGGGGGAAGGAGGACGCGTTGCATCGCGCCGAGGTGCTCGTGAGCAAGGTATTCGCGATACATCCACAGAAAGCGCGTCGCGGTATGGCAGTAACAGACGTGTAGGGTGTGGGGCGGCGTAATCACCCCCTTGCTGAATGTGCTGCAACTGGAGAGCACCAGGTCGTAGCCGGCAAGATCAATGGACTCAAATGCGTAGGGATAGAGCGGCAGCAATCGTTTGGCTACGCGCAGCCTAGGGCTAAGCCGCTGCATAAACGTGGTCCGCACATCCAGTGTGCGCCAGAATGGCGGCATGGCCTCCGGATGATAGACCGAGGTAAATATGGGGGCATCGGGGAACATGCTGTGGAAGACCTCCACTACATGCTCCGCCCCGCCCGACTGATTGAGATAATCGTGAACCAGCGCGACGCGCATCGGCAGTCCTTCCCAGTACCTTGCCGCGACACGCGGCCGGCGTGCATCCTATAACCATCATGATAGGGCATGGGTGGGCGCGCGATCTCTTGGGGCGGGCTTTGACGCGCGGCGTCCTGGGTCACGCCTATTTGGTGCATGGTCCGGAGTCGGTGGGAAAGACCACCCTTGTCCTGGATCTGGCGGCTCAACTCGCCTGCTCCGCCGCGCCGCCTCGGCCCTGTGGCGCCTGTCGGGGCTGTCGGCAAGTGGGGCGAGGCGGCCACCCGGACGTGCGGCTGATTGAGCGGGCGAGCGACAAACGCGACATCACGATCGACCAGGTGCGGCAGGTGGAGGAGATGGCGGCGCTCGCCCCTACCGAGGCGCCCGCCAAGCTGATCTGCATCGCGGGGGCGGATACGCTCAATGACTCGGCCGCCAGCGCCCTCCTCAAAACGCTGGAGGAGCCGCCCCCTCGGGTGACCATCGTCCTTACCGCCGTGGATCCCCTTTCTTTACCTATCACCATTCGCTCGCGCTGCCGTGCCATTGCCTTGCAACCGGTTCCGGCCCTGGTCCTGGCCGAGGGTCTGATCAAGGAGCGCGGCGTGGAGCCGGTGCGCGCCCGCGAGTTGGCGGCCCTTGCTCGCGGCCGACCGGGGTGGGCCATTCGCGCCCTGGAGGATCCGGCGCTGCCGGCTCGCCAGGCTGAACGAATGAGCGTAATTGGCGGCCTCGCCGGGAGCGGGCTGTATGGCAGACTGCCCGCCGTGGAAGCGTGGCTGGGCAAAGGCACCTTTCTGGAAAGTCGGGAGCGCGCCCTGGCATTCTGCGCGCTGCTTGAGGGGTGGTGGCGCGACGCCTTGCTGTGTACGCAGGCCGAGCGAGCCCCAGCACTGCTAGGGCAGTTGGTCGGCACGGGCGACGTGCCGCCATGCGGCGTCGCCGAGATCGTGGCTTTCATTCCACGCATCCAGGAAGCGGCTGCCCGAATCGAGGCCAACGTGACGCCGCGCCTCGCCCTGGAACAGCTTGTGCTGACCATGCCGGTGCCGAGCGGGGGACGACATGGGTAATACTGCCGGGGTGCGCCTGACCGACGGCCGTCAAGTCTTTATCGACGGGGCGCCGGAGGATCTCGAGCAGGGCACACCCGTCGCACTACGCTGGGCGGAACAGGCATATGAAGGAACGGTAAGTATACCGCCCCGGCTAATCGTCTGGTGTGACCCAGAGGCGCCGTTGGGTGCGTTTCTTCATCGCATCGCCGCCGCCTCGGCAACCGCGCCTACGGAGACCGAACCGCCGCTCGCCCTATTCCTGGCAGACGAGGGCGCCCCCGACCAGGCATGTTTTGATCAGATGCTTGGCCTGGCGCGGGCGGAGTTACACCGCCTGGACGACTGACCGACGCTCCTCTCGCTTTGAGGCGCAGACTCCTCACCTATGCTTGCTACGGCATGCGTGCGCCGCGCATGCATGCCGTAACTTGATTCTCTATTCTTCCCCACCGCGAAGAGCGGCCAGCACCCGCTCGGGCGTCATTGGAAGCGTGCGCGGGCGAACCCCAATTGCGTCCAGAATGGCGTTGGCGATTGCGGCGGGCGGCGCGGTGATCGGAGGCTCTCCCACGCCCTTGGCGCCGAATGGACCGTTGGGGGCTGGCACTTCGACCAGCACGGTCTGGAGCGGGGGGAGCAAGGCGGCG